>JAUQYW010000549.1 GCA_030587525.1 Candidatus Sigynarchaeota archaeon
AGCGGTAATTCGGGCTTGTAAAATGGATGGTCCAATCGGCCGACGCATTTCGTGGGATACTGGGCATCAAACAACATTTGGCCTCCTGTATAGAGGTCGTGTGACAGCGTTATATCCCCGCGCTCGGCATGGTTTTTGCCATTGTATATCAAGACAATGCCATCGTTGGTCAAAACCGCAGGAGGCCCCGCCTCATCGATGAGGACGTCGAAAAAGCCTTCCCGCCGCTCAATAAACCATTCATGTGGCTCCCAATGGATCAAATCGTCCGACGTCGCCGTGCGGATTCCACGAACGCCGATATACATCAAATACTTGCCATTAACTTTGGTCGCCTTCAGTCGCCCGTCAATAACAGAACAGACGATGGATGCTGCTTTTGTATCCCAGCTTATCCACGGACGCCCATTTTTATGAAACGCTTGTCCATACTTCTCCCAATGCACCAAATCCTTTGACGTGGCAATGCCAAGCCGAGAAATGAAATGGTCTTTTTGGGTATACGCGAGGATAAACTCGCCGTCTTCCCCTTCTACAATGCGGGGGTCTTCGCAGCCACCCGGCCATTCGTGCTTCTTTTGCTTGTCATTGCCGGGAAATAAAACAGGCCCGGGGAGCTTTTTAAAATGAATACCATCATCGCTCTCGGCTAGGCCAAGCCGGCTCGTGTGCCTGCCTATCTTCATCTGTCCATAATCATCTTCGGCGCGATATAGTAAATAAACCTTATTACTGAATGTTATTGCTGCTGGATTAAAAACGTGCAATGCTTCCCAATGAACTGGTATCTTTCGAACTGGGCATTGAAATGTTGAATTTTGATCCCCGCGAAGGACTGGATTTTGGTCCTTGGGACGAATAAAGGGTCCCATCATCCAAGATGGAAATTCTTCATTCATGGGGGGAACCTTCGGCGAATTGGAGCTGATATAATTTCTTGTAAAGACCGTTTTGAGCGATTAAACTCGCATGATTCCCATATTCCACGATTTTCCCCTTGTCAAGAACAAGTATGACATCTGCTGATACTATCGTCGACAAGCGATGAGCGATGATGATGCTCGTTCGTTCTTGCAGGATAGATCTCAGTGCATGTTGGATGATTAGCTCGGAATATGCGTCGACGCTGCTCGTTGCTTCATCCAGGATTAAGATGGGAGGATTGTTGATAATGGCCCGTGCAAATGCGATCAGTTGTTTTTGCCCGATGCTCAGGATCGCGCCACGTTCTCCCACGACGGTCTGGTATCCTTTCGGAAGCATCTCGATGAAATCGTGGGCGCCGATCAGCTTCGCGGCATTGATACATTCCTCGTCACTCGCATCCCTGCCTGCCGCGCCATATTTGATATTTTCCATGACCGTGTCATAAAACAGGAAATTATCTTGGAAGACCATGCCGATGTTGTGATGCAAGCTGTCGATTGCATAGTCCCGTACATCGACGCCATCGATGGTAATGCGTCCTTGGATCACGTCGTAAAATCTCGGGATCAAGTTGACGATCGTTGTCTTTCCCGCACCGGTCGGGCCGACGATGGCGACGCGCTGCTTCGGAGCAATGTCGAATGAGATGTCCGTGAGCACCTCCGGCCCTTTTTTCAGGTCACCCTTGCTCCCGTCCTCCCCTGGCTTCGCATCGTGATCCCCCTCGATCTCAAGTAGGTCGTATGCAAAATGGACGTGGTCGAACTTGATGTTCCCCCGTGCATCGCGGGATAGAACGTGCCGTCGTTCAGCTGGCGGCTCCTTGATCTCGGGTTGCACCGATAAGAGCTTCAAGATCCGCCCGCCCGCGACGATACCGTTCTGGATCTGGCTGAAAAATCCCGTGATTTGGGCGACAGTCATGAGAATGGTGGCCAGGTAGATGACAAATGCAACAACGGTTCCGGTATCCCCTATACCAAAGTCAAGTATCAGCCACGCCCCGATGAACATAATCAGCACCCGGGACACGTTCGCGATGGTTTCGAGCACGGGACCATGCGTCGACCAGATGTAGTAGATGTTCTTGATCGAGTCCCAGAGCGCCTGGCTCTTCTCATGGTATCGCTGGCGGATCCTGTCTTCGCAGCGGACTGCCTTGATCGTGCGAAACCCGTCCACGATTTCCTGGATCGTCGCGGTGTGTTGCGCGAGGCGTTCCCGAAACCGTATGTATAACTTGCGACCGCGCGTCATGTAAAACATGTTAACCAGCATCATAACTGGAATGAGGATCACGATGAACAATGACATCTGCCACGAGAGGAAGAAGATGACGACCATGGATCCCGCGAACTGCACGAGCTGGACCAGGAATTGGATCAAGCCTGTGGAAATCATCGCGTTCACGGCGCCGACATCTTCCGTGAGATAATTGACGATCTTTCCTTTTCTTCGCGAATGAAAATAGCCGAATTCAAATTGCTGGATGTGATCGAACAATCGCTGGCGGATCAAGTTCATAACCGTGATGCCTAGCCGGCTGAACGCGTAATTGCTAACGATAGCCACGAAGATCTCCATCACCGACACGAACACCAGCCAGAACAGGTACGTCAACAAGTATTCTAGCGATTCCACGTTGATCACGGCATTGATGAGTGCTCGCAAGATCAAGGGAAAGATCACGCCCTGGACGGACGAGGCGATGCTCAACACGAAGAGCGCAGGGTATTGTTTGTAGGGTAATTTGACGGCATGCATGAGCCCACGAAACACCTTCCACGTGCCCCAGGTCTCGGGATTTGATGGATCTTCCTTGGCCTTGGTCATTTTCCTGATCATGGCCGGGTTCCTCCCTTGAGTCCGGTCGCCGGCGATCTCGTGATGGTATCGTATAGCTGAAAATAGATCTGTTTCTTTTCCATCAACGCATGGTGCGTACCCTCCTCGACAACTCGTCCTGCATCGAACACGTATATATAATCGGCATTCCGGACCGTACTCAAGCGCTGCGTGATGAGGATCGTCGTGCATTGCTTGAAAATGCCCTTCAAGTTTTGCAATATTTCATACTCCGTGTCGACATCGACGCTGCTCGTGGCATCATCGAGCACGAGAATTCTCGGGCCATTTGGCCAGTTCCTGAGGAGCGCACGTGCCAAGGTGAGCCGTTGGCGTTGACCACCGGACATAGTAACCCCGCGCTCGCCGATGATACAATCGTAGCCGTCCCTCACAACTGCTGTCCCGGCAGGGGCGGCTTTCCCGTTACTTCCTGGAGCGCTTTTTGCCGGGGTTTCATCCCGATCCTTCGGTGGTTCGAGACTCGCGATGAAATCATGGATCTTCGCGATCTTGCACACTTCGATGACCGCGTCCTTCGGGATGCCCGTCAAGCCATAGGTTAAGTTATCCATGATGCTGAGCTGGAAGAGAAATGGTTCTTGCGGGACGAGTCCAACCTGCTTCCTGAAGCTCGCAAGGTTCACGTCGCGGACATCCCATTTTCCATCCAGGATGATAGCCCCTTCATTGATATCATAAAACCGGAGCAAAAGATTGATAATCGTGCTCTTTCCAGAACCCGTGGGACCGAGCAGCGCGACCGTATTCCCGGGATTGACCTTGATGCTGATGTCCCGCAGCGTCGGCGTGCCGGGGAAATAAGAGAACGAGACGTTGCGAAACTCGATCGCTCCTTGGAGGTCGGGAAGTACCACGGCATCTTGCTTCTCGACGACGTCTTGCTCGTATTCCAGGATCTTCCGGATCCGGTCGTAAGCTGCTTGTGCCCTGCCATATTGCCCCGCCATCATGGAAAAAAACATCACGGGCTCGATGATGATGTACAGCGTCGGGATGAACGAGATTAACTGGGAAACCGTGATCGAGTGAAATGGCAAGAACCACGGCAACGGGATGCTTGCGAGCACCATATACCCGCCAATTCCCAGGAGCATGCAAAATCCCATTTTAATGACGAACGTGATGAACGGGCCCAAAAATGCCTCCAATTTCGATGTTTTATACAAGATGCTCGCGAAGGCATCGTTTTCCCTTGCGAATCGCTTGATCTCCTTGTGCTCGTTGCCGAAGCTCTTGACCACTTGCACCCCGGAGATGTTCTCGTTGATCCGCGACGTGAGCTGGCCATATTGCTTCCGCATGGCGAGGCTAAGTGGGTACATGCGCTTGAAAAACAACAACGAAGCGACGACAAGGGCGGGAAATAACCACACGAGCAATATCAGGAGCAATGAATTCGTGTACCACAGGATCGCTATTAAACCCGCGAACAGCACGACTTCCCGGATGATCTCGGGAATTCTCCATGCTGCGAAGTCATCGGCATCGTGCACGTCGCTCGCGATTGCCGCGACGATGTCCCCGCTTTGCTCTTTATCCTTGAATCGAAAGCTGAGATCGAGGATCTTGTTGACCAGCCGTCGTCGAACCGGGAAGTGTAGCAAATCGCCCATGGGAAACAACGTGTACCGCAGCCTGACCGCGGACACGATGCCGGATGCAGTATAAATGATGAGAGTCCAGAATAATGCAAATATCACGCCATCCTTGCTACCAGCAAGCAAAGCATTCGTCAAGTATTCTATCGCGGGCGTGTATTGGATGATACAAGCATCGTAGACGAATAGCAAGACGATACCGCAGAACCACCTTGGATAATTCCCCGCTAACAAGTGCAAAAAATCCTTGATGGTCGTCTTTGATTTCCCGGTGGATGAAGTTTTGTCGACCTTGCGTTCCATCGTACTTCACTTAAGACAAAATTGTTTCTCTCTGAAGTCTGGTAATCTTGATTTTCTATAAAGACCTTTACATGTCCGGAAGCTATTCCGAACCGCCGTCGATGGCGGAGCCCGCTCGTCGGAATTACACTATGCGATTCTTTTTTTTGCGATATCCAACAACGGCCAAGACAGCGCCTGCAGCGCAGCCTCCCGTGATCGCGAGTACGACGATGATGAAATTGGTTCGAGATGGTGTGGCACTTGCTTCGATTGACAAGGGTCCTTCGCCTACAGCATTCACCGCCGCAACCTTGAAGTAATAAATCTGGTCGTTCGTCAAATTCGTGACCGTGTATACGGTCTCGTTCCCAATCATCGCGAGCAACGTTTCTCCACCCGACGCTGTTCCCAGGTAAATTCGGTAACCTGTAATAGGTGATCCACCAGTGCTCGCTGGTGAGGCCCACGTCAGGAGTATTTGGCCCGCTCTCGCCGCTGCGTTTAATGATTGCGGAGCAGTCGGCACCGTCGCCAATGTCGTCACGGAAATTTCTGTCGAGTTCGCGCCCCAGCCCGCTATGTTTATCGCAGCCACCTTGAAATAATATAACTGGCCGTTCCCCAACCCCGTAACTGTCCAATTGGTCACGTTCCCAACAACGACATCAAGAAATGTTTCTTCTCCCGATGCCGTTCCCTGGAAGATGATATACCCCAAGATAGCTGGGCCCCCGCTGTCTAATGGTTCTTCCCAGGTCAGCATAACCTGGCCAAGCCCTGCCGCTGCCGAAAGTGCTTGAGGCGCGGATGGAAGCGTAGCAGGTGTCGCGCTCACTTCCGTCGCGTTCGGGCTCGAACCCGCTGCGTTCATCGTGGCAACATTGAAATAATAGACCTGGCCGTTTGTCAAGTTCGTGGCCAGGTAGGATGACACGTTTCCTACAGTTGCACGTAGCGTTTCTGCACCGGGGGCTGTTCCCTGGTAGATCCGGAAATTCACGATGGGCGCCGAGCCATTGCTCGTCGGCGGCTGCCACGTGAGTAAAACCTCACCGTCACCGGGGAAAGCTTGGAGACCTCGAGGAGCATTTGGCTTGGACATCAAGATCATGGGCAAGCAATACAGCTTGAAGTCATAACTCGTGACGAACAAGCGCCCGTTAGCGATGGCAATACTCGTTATTCCTTGCATGCCCGGGCGGTATTGCCACACCACCTCTCCCGTGGAAATGTTCACGGCATAGACCCACTCAGAAACGCCCATGTACACGCAGCCATTAGCGACGGCCGGAGAATTAGATACAGCGACGTTGCAATTCCAGATTGAAGCGCCCGTGGTTGCATTCAAGCAATATAACTTGTCGTTACCCGTGAACACACGTCCATCGAACATCGCTAGCGTTGAACTTACTGAACCGCCCGTGGTAAAATTCCACAAACTCGCGCCGTCGGTCGCGTTAAGGCAATAAATCTCTCCAGACACGGCTCCACAGTACAAACGGCCATTCGCAACGGTCGGGGAAGCATACCCGCCCGAGCGGATCGTAGTGTTTGACCAGATGACCCCGCCCGTTGTTGTGTTCAAGCAGAACAAGCCGGTATCGAAGGTTCCCACGTAGACGCGGCCGTTCACGACAGAGGGGGAACAGGGTATTATCGAGCCGGTATCATATGTCCAGTTCGACAAGCCCGTTGTTGCGTTTAAGCAATAAATCTTCATATCAAGGCTTCCCACATACACGAAACCACCCCAGACGGCAGGCGAGGAATCCACGCTATCCCCAGTAGTATAATTCCAATATTTCGTGCCATCCGTTGCATCAAAGCAATAGACCTGGTGATCACCACTTCCCACGTACACTCGTCCCCCTGCGACAGCAGGGGTTGAACTCACCCAACGGCCCGTCGGGTAATTCCACAAGTACCCGCCAGTGGTCGCATTTAAACATATGACGTTTTTATCGCTAGACCCCACGTACACTCGCCCCCCCGCGATAGCGGGAGAAGATAATACTTCTCCACCCGTAGTGTATGACCATAAGGTGCTCGTGCCATTCACCGGCGACGTCATCACCATACCCGTGTGATTGAGGGCCCCGTGGAACATGGGCCACTCGTCACCCGACTGGTCACTGTTATCTGGTGCATTAGCGACTCCCAGAGTGTTGCCTTGCATAGCAAGATTTCCAGGGGCGTGTTTTATCATCAAAAAGAAGCAAGCAGAAGGAGTTATAGCGGCGATTCCGATAACAGCAAGAACTATTGCCCAAGTCATAATCTTTTTCATCGTTAGCACTATCTTCATCGAAGATCACGAATTTCACTCCCAAGATCAATCTTGATTATCATCTCAATGGTAAAAAGATCTCCCTATTCATTGTTGTTTTGACCCCGTCGCACTTCCTTTTCCGTTCGAGTCGCTTGGGCTTTTGAGGACGGCGGGCTGAACGCAATTTGGCATAACATGAAAAAGATATATGGACATGATCGCCATATCGGAAATATATAATTGATTATGGGTGACTTGCTTGAAGAATTCAACTACACTTTCAGTGCAATCTCGCAAAGAAATCGAGATCATCTTAAACAAGGCAAATATTTCCGAGATGCAAAAACAATGGCAAGAAGCCTTGGATTTATATGAAGATGCGCGATTCTTGGCTCTTGAAGCGGGACTAGATGCGATGATTAACCTTATAGAGCAGAAATCGAGAGAATTGGACGCAAAGATCAAGCCATTGAAAGAATCCTCGCTCGCCAAGTTAGTGCAAACCGCAGAGAAACAAGAAAAGGATCAAGACTTCACTGAAGCCGTGGAGGATTACCATGAAGCGATCAAAATCGCGAATGACCTTGGAGAACAAGAGAAAGTCGCTACATTGAGTAAAAAGAAAATGATCGCAGAAGGACAAAAAAGAATCATCGAAAAGCCCCGCACGACCAAGGCATTATTCACTATCGGTAACATCATATCAGCAGGTTTGATCTCCTTTTCTGGCTTAGTTTTGCTTGCAAGGAGTGCATGGTACAATCCAGTTTATCCAGATCCAATTATGATCATTACCGCGATCACTTCGATTGGAACTATCATCTTCACCGTTTGCTTAATGGCGACGAGCCGCAAGCCTAAAAAGGTGCAAGACCTCGTTTTTATAACCGGCACGATCTTCTTTTTGGGATCCATGTTAGTAGGCACCATGTTAGTCGTCAATTTCATGCCGATGAGCATCTTCACGATAAGAGAATGCTATAGTGTGCTGACCATTATATTCCCCTACATTGCCATTCTCGGAATTGCACGTTCTTACTTCAAGTCGGCGATACGAATGCAAAATTCTCATTAATATAAAATTGGCAATGTTGGCACATCCGTCTCTACAACCTGGCATTTTGTCGGCACCAGCCGGTAAAATAATTCTCGATGATTCACAGACTCACGTAAATGGGGATAGATCGACGAACTTATCTCCAAGATAATGATACAAACGGAAAAATTTCAAAAACGGAATCGCGTCGTGCCGATGGTGATCATTAACAAACCCGCGATCTTCATGCTCGTCGAAATCAAATACACCATGTCCGGGGTTAGCCCGGCGCCGGTAAAGATATCGATTATCGCCGCGCTCACCAAACCGCCACCCAAAGTATAGATGATGATCCCGACCGCGAGGAGGAAGGCTGTTTTCCGCAAGCCTGGCGTCTTTATCCCGATATAGAAGAAGAGGATCGGGATAAACAATGCCATCAAGCTCCCGACGAGGCCGACTGTCGATGCAGCCTGGAAATCGGCGAACGTGGACACGGGCCATAATGTTTCTAAAATCATGCTCGCTAGCATGATGATGGCAAATATCCCCTTGAACTTGTTCCCCAGGATCTTCCTGTCGATGATCCACAAGACAAGGATGACGCCGATGGACGCGAACAAGGCGCCGAACTTCCAAAACCAAACATTCGGAAAAAGCGCATATGTATTCGTGTCAAACTTCGTGAGAAAGAAGTCGAATATCGCGAAGAAGATCCTGGAGATCGACCAAAGTATCATCACGAGCATAATGGAACCCATAAAGATCGGGGCCACCGGGTTTTCCTCTTTCTTGCTCTTTCTCAGCCTTACCCCGAGGTAGATCGCCATAACCAGCTTGACCAAGATGAGCACCAGGGTGAGGAGGAAGATGATCTCGTAGCCGTCGGGAATCGGGAGTCCAAGGACGATAGCCATGATTTGCACCGGATCAAGGATCAATGAATGAAACCACTCAGAAGCGGA
The DNA here is from genome assembly GCA_030587525.1 of Candidatus Sigynarchaeota archaeon. Classification (GTDB taxonomy): domain Archaea; phylum Asgardarchaeota; class Lokiarchaeia; order Sigyniarchaeales; family Sigyniarchaeaceae; genus Sigyniarchaeum; species Sigyniarchaeum tengchongense. Next base: position 8,950 of record JAUQYW010000549.1, read on the forward strand.
ATAAAAAGGTACTTACGTGGATACCGATCAATATTAGGATCGATTGTGCATCCCATCTACAGTTCCGCCATCAATGGCGTCTATCCTCACCTAGGTAAAAAAGAAAATTCCGGCTAGGTTTTCATGCCAGACGTCAAGCGACTCGTCGTAGTCGTCAATTTCGCCTTGTAATTGGCATCATGCTGCATTACCTGTGGAAAGTCGAATGAAACTATATTGACCAGGCAATGACCATCCATCAACAAGTAATGGAGAAACACCTTGGTGATACGTGAGCGTGGAACCTATAATGTTTTATCTTTTTTCGCCAGTTCCTTCCTTATGAATTCACGCGATCTCGTTTTGAAAACACTTGCCCATGAGAAGACCCCGAGAGTTCCGATTGGCTATAATTTGAAGACAGATCATGAACTCCAACTAAAAGCAATGTATGGCTGGGATCAAGCCGAGATCAAGAAGCGGTTCAAGGTGGATCTCCAGACCGTGTATATGTCACCAACCAAGGAATTTCAAGATAAATCAGTTAAAGCGACCGTGTCGACATCATTCGCAGATTCCTTCCTTATTGAAGGGAAAAATCATCTCTATTATGATGAATGGAGCGTGGGATATACCATTCAGAAGTACAAGTATCGATTTATGGGCGCAAATGGGAAAATCTCTTTGGAAACATCCGAAATTCCCAAAATGATTGAACATCCAATAAAGGAAATTTCTCTCGATGCCCTCGATGATTATTTGACCCATCAATTTCCAAGCATCGACGATGAAACCCGATATGACCAGATGAAAAAAGAAATCAAGCTCTACAAGGAAAAATATGCTATCGAAGCCGACATGGAGATGACGCTATTCGAAAAATCGTGGTACGTGTGCGGGCTTCCGAATTTTTTAGGAGCATTGGCAAAAGCGTTTCGTAAGCCTAATTCGGATGAAAATAAATTTGTAAATAAGATTCTGGACGCCATGGTGAGCTTCAGGCTAAAACAAATCGAAAAATACCTCGAAATTGGTGGAATTGATATAATCCGGTTCGGGGATGATGTCGGCATACAAAGCGGATTGATGTTTAGCAAGGCGATTTGGAGGCAATTTTTCAAACCACGCATGAAGAAATTGATCGATGCGTGCAAAAGGGAGGTCCATGTCTACAATCACTGCGATGGGAATTGCACGGAGTTAATCCCGGATTTTATCGAAAATGGGGTCGAGATACTGAATCCCTTGCAGCCTGAATGCATGGATCCCGAAGCGATCAAGCAAAAATATGGCGATAAAATCACGCTCTACGGCACCATCGGCATTCAGAAGCCCAGCTATATCGGGGATTGCTATCCTGAAGTGTCGAAAGCAGAAATTGACCGCCTTTCCTCCTTGTTTATCAGGGAGGTGAAAACTCGAAAGGAGACTCTTGGAAAAGATGGTGGGTTGATATTGGCACCAACAAACAAGCTCCAACCAGATACTTACATTGAATCCATCATCGCGCTCTATGACGAGATGGGAAAGGAATTTTAATTGAAAATTCTAGTTTTTACTAGATTTCTAATTGAGCTCGTATATATTCATTAGTCCGCTTGGGCCAACTATCGTACCCATTTCTATTTCATCCACGCCTCCTTGAAGATTTAAAAATACAAGGACAGAACATGCGAGAAACAAAAAGCGGTCCCAGTGCACCGATTCATTTGAAATTTCTTGCTCATGATTTCACCCATTTATTTTACTCGTATCGGGGCAATGAAAAACAGATATTTATCTTACACTTCGAGCATATTTCAAATTAAGCACCCGGGTAAGCTCTTCTTACAAACGTATTTCAAATCAATTATGTGCAGCGATCCGTCGTTATCATCGAGGCCATCAAGCCCGTTCCCCATTCGTCCTTTACCGAAATGAATACTGCACGAATCTCTATCGTGTTCATCAACTCGGGAGAAAAATTACCCCATTTATCGTGCTTGCAGATCTTTATCCTTGTCGGAGGTGTGTATTGAATCCATTAGCTCTACCTCAAGTTCCGGAATTGTCTGGCCCTTTGTTTCTTCAAGTGAAGACGATCCGAAACGATTTATTGCGTGATGTTGGGGTAATTGAAGTGAAGGCTCGTCAGGTGTGAATTGGTGTTCTGGCGCATAATGCGTGGCTTGTAAATCGAGTATACCGGCTTTTTTTACTTTTGATTTCACGACACCAGTGAGAATAGCAATGATCGCCACGACGATCAGTACTGTTTCGATTAATTGGCTGACACCGAAGCCATTGCTGAAATCTCCCGGTTGCGTGATGTTGTTCGCGTAGTTCAGCGTCGCGCTGCCAACAGCAGCCAATCCGGCACCATTGCTGTTCCCCGCATAGTCCAACGCGTAGAAAGCCCAGTACAACTTCGAGCCTGGCATCTGCGACGGAAGTACACCCAACCACTCGTCTCCCGAGCCTTGTGAAAACGTCACGTTCTTCGTGCCCGCCATACTCCGCCACCCGTTGTACGTGTTCGCTGATGGCAACGACGGTGCGTAGAACATGATCACTTCCTGCACGTACGATTCTCCCGTGGCATACGGAGCGATCACGCGAATCTGGTACCCTATGCTCGGATCGAGCATTTGACCCGCGAGCACGTCCATGATGCTGATGTCCAGCGTCGGTGCGATCGTGTCACAGATGCGCAAGTTGAACATGAACGCATTCTCGGCGCAGAGACCAAGCTGGTCCGTCGCATTAACGCGCACCGGGATCGTGCCAGGTATCCTACCCGCTTGCCAGATGCCAGCCATCCCCGCCGTCGAACTGCTCAACGTAATCCGGTAGGTGTTGGCCGAAACCCGGGTCATCAACAGCGTCGCCGCGGCCGTGTTCGTTGCATCGAGGAACGCGATGGTGACCATCGTGATCGCCACCGCATCCGACAATACCAGCACGAAGTCCGAACTCGACGTCGCTTCTGCAAAGCCTTCGCCATTGTACGGTACCGCCACGGACTCCAACGTTGCCGACTGGTATGTTGGCGGTGTCCGATCGTACACGAGCTGGTCAAACACGCCCAGGTCGCCACTCATAACTGAGTACAACCGTACTTCCAGCAAGCCCGCACTCAAACCTATGCCCGATACCGGTAGGCTTGTGTTGTAGAAGCCCGGCGTCGGCATCCACACCAAGAGCTGCGCGTAACTCGAGCCCGAACTCGTGATGTTCACCGCGAGGTTCACGCCCGGCGTCCCTTGCACGATGATGTCGATCGTGTCAAGGTCCGATACGTAACTCCCTTTCGTCAACACCGTGTAGTTGTAGCCATAGTGCACGACCGTCGTGAGGCTTTTGATGTTCAACGGCACTATCAGCTGCAATGTCGTTGGCGTTGCCGCCGCTTGCGACAAGCCCTGGCTCGCGTTGTGGTTCACCACGTTAAAGTTGATGTCCATCGTGTCCGGCATCGTCACCGTCGACGCGTCTACTACGAAATTCACGAACACAGTCGCCGTGCCATATGCCGGCACCGTCACGAACCCAGCCGGTGGCGTCCACAATGACCCGCTCAGGATGTAGCCCATGTTCGTGATGACCAAACCAGTTATATCGATCGAGATCGGTGCCCAATACGTGCTCGTGACGTTATACTGTATGCTCACGTACACGTTGCTACGCACCACGTTCACGATCAACCCTGGCGAAGCGCTCACGCGCACGCAAGTCAAGGAAAGTTGCGGTGGTTGCGGTGGTTGCACCACGATGATGCTGTCATGCATGTTGTAGATCTCGCTCGCCGCGCTGTTCTTATATTGCGGTACCCCGCCGGCCGTGCCGTTCACTTCCGCGCTCACGTACAGCTGCTCGTTAAATCGCGTGAACCCGCCCGGTACCGTCACCCACATATGGTATGTTGTCGTCCCATTGGCCGGCACTGTCGCCGCCGGGTTGATCACGTCCGAAAACGTGAAGCCTGAGAACGGAACCCCGAACATGTCCGTGAAAGCGATGCGAATTCGCGTGATCGTGAGCATTTCTGAGCCAGTATTGTTGACTGTGACGAGTACAGGGAATGTCGCTCCTACCGCCACTGTAGTATTTCTCGACCACCAATCGCCGACCACGCTGAACGCGCGCTCGCCACTTACCCGATAGATTTTTAGCACATCGCCCCCCGAATTAGGAAGAATGGTGTCGTGATTGAAGGCACCACCCGCGGCACGAGATTCACGAGTCGGTAATGCTGAATTCATAATGAGCACTGTTGAAATTGTAAAAAGAGCCAACATCCCGGCCAATCGAAAAGTGGGGAATCGTCGCATGATCAAGATCACGATAGACTATATGAGAAGGAACAATCTTAAAGGGATCTTAACTAATTTCGATCATTCCGGGAATAGACGTGCCGTCAGCCGCATCACCAATTCGGAATCATATTTACTATCCTTCAAGGATGCTCAAAGGCCGTGTTTTGGCGTGTATACCGGTTTTTCAAGCCTAGACAATCTTGGACATTCACCCAGGATGCCCAGACTAACCGCAACGGGAACTTACCGGGGCACTCGTGGGTCAAAACGGGAACCCGCCTCTAAGATTAAAAGAACTGTAGATCAACCACCATCTCAGCAACCCGGTATTGTACCGGCGCCCTCGTCACTGAGTCAGATGTATTGTATCCGGAAAAGCGATAATCCCAATTCTCTGGTAACTAGATAAGTCCGTATCGGTCTCAATATGTAATTTCAAATCTTTCTGGAGATGAAAAAATGCCATTCAAAGCCTTTATCGACTTAAAAAAAAATCAATCAACTTCAAAGAAAGAAATCAAGGATAAAAAAGGAGAAACTCCTCCAAAAGAAGAAATCAAGTCTAAAATCTCTAAAAATGCAATAGATCGAGGAACGTTTCAGCAATCGCATTCAAGATAATGATGTTGCACGATCGAGGATTTTCTAACTAAATGAGAAGGATTTCGATTTCAGACAATTTGAGGATCCGAATCTCCTTGCCCGCGTGTAGCTGGTCCTCGAAATGCAATTCGACGGTTTCCTTAAGATTCTCCATCACTTCATCCAACTTCTTTCCTTGGGTGAATATATCCACGCCGATGCCACGAGTACACGCAGATCGCGTCGCCGTATCGATGATAATAACACATAGAGAAAAAATAAAGAAATTCCGGCTGCGGTTTCACGCCGCGCATCCAGCGATTCGCCGTTGTCGTCGACGTCACCAAGCCCGTTCCCCATTCGTCCCTGGCCAAAACGATCATTGCAAGAAGCTTGTCTCAAACCAGCCGAGCACGCGTGGACTTCCCGCTCGGCCGAACCCTTCACGCGCCGAGGCGCCTCTAGGTCTGGCCAGCGTTGGTTCCCTTTGCACTCGAGTCGCTTGGGCTTTTAAGAATGGCACCTTGACTTTATAAAAAAACATATATGATAGTGTTTTTATTCCTAAATACAGAATAAGTTGCTGAAAGATTACCACAACACCATTTTAAGAACATTTTAACCAAACAATACAAGACAAGTACTTAGAATCATTTTACAAGGCGTGAAAGATGACCACGGTTTCTGTTGAGAAGAAATTGTTTGAGGAACTGCTAGATTCGAAACTTGCGGTGATATCTGAAAAAATCAACAAGATCTTGGCCAAGTGGAATTATAATTCAGTCGAATTATTTTTAACCCACGCTGCAGATGGTACGATCGAAGAAGCGGAATCCGACGCCATATCCATGACGAACCTCGTCGATAAACGCGACGAATTATACAAGATAAAAACCAACTTGGCGTAAATCTCGATGTCTGGAGCAATTCAGGTACAAGCCGCGAAAGAATTGCTAGAGAAAGGGCTTGGTAATTTGATCATCGACATGAGTATGGATCTTGAGGATCCACGAATTTTCATAAAAATGCGGGATGGTGTTCACGTGTACGTCCAATATAACGACCACGATCAATACAGCTATTCCATCCTTTTTTCGACCGGCATATTAGATAGATATCGGTTCGATAATTATGATGATCACTGGCCAGTTTCGTCTCGTCCTCATCATTTCCATCCACGCTTGAATAAGCAAGCGTTTGAAAGCAAAATGACCGGAAAACCGAAAAAGGATATTCCGATTCTCTGCGATTTAATCAAAAAAGGAAAGGCTTTCCTGGACACTTTCAGGTTTTAAAAATATCGAGCCCTCGTCGCCATGTCACACGCTAGCGTGTGGCTCTCTCCTTGAATCGAGGTTTTGTTAGGTCTTCTCCTCGACCTCTAAAGACACCACGCCGGGACGCTTCAAACGCGCGATGCACGAGTTCAAGTTAGATCCAAGAACACTTTCAACAACAACAGGGTTTGGCGGGTGCACGTGAATGTATATAACCCGGATAGTGCTCTTTATCTCCTTTTTTAGATGCAAGAAATCCTCATCGAGAGTGACAAGGATCGCGTTTAGTTCTACAACTTTCTTACCCACTTCCCCATTTTTTGCGCTGAGCATGTTCAAATCCATCATGTCCAAGGCCTCGTGACCATAGCTTTTCAGCATCGCCTTGATATTGCTTGGAACATTCTCATCGAGAATGAATTTCAATCTTGAACAGGCTCCTTGTTGAGGTAAGATGATAGATCCACGTGGGTCAGGCTTTCCTTGAACTCCTTGCCCATTTTCAAGATGCGGATTACGATTTCCCGGGTCAAGAAAGGATAAAATTCGATGATTTGGTCAACTGAATAATTCAATCCAGCGAGCTCGAAAATCAAGCTCACGGGCATCCGCGTGCCCTTGATCACGGGTTTTCCCCCGAGAATTTCAGGATCCGATACCACGAGTTCCATGGTTGACACACCCTGGTTGTGCACTTGAGACTCTACTCTATTAAGGGAGGTTTACCATTATATGGTTTTTCATTCATTTACCGGCCACGCCTAAATAAACACGACCATTAACCGCATCTTATCCGGAAAAGCAACCCGGTATTTTACCGGCGCCCTCGTCGCCATGTCACACGTTAGCGTCACCGCTCCCGTGCTGCATAAAATCATGAGTTATTGGTTTCTTAGATTTTGAAATTGCTCCTGCTACCGTGAATGATCGTGACGATTTCGACAATATCCGCGGTGATACGGTATATTATGCGATATTTTTTCAAGAATATTTCTCGAATCATGGGATCTTTCTTCTCGGGCACAATCCTGCCACGCTCCGCGTTGGAGCTCAAGGATTCCACTGCGACCAATATCTTTTCAGCGAAGCTTGCAGCATACAAAGAAGAATCCTTCCCGATGTACTCCAATATCCCCTTAAAATCCTCCACGGCTTGCGGGGACCATTTCACTTCAACCATTTTTTCACGCGTTCCTTCACTTGGTCGTGCGTCAAGCATTCCCCGTTGTCGAGCTGCTTGATGCCTTTCGCGATCTTTTGCTGCACGTACACCGTTTCCATGATGTCATCATAATCCACATCTTCTGGGAGATTCTCGATCGCGTGGAGGACTGCTTCTTTTATCGTTGGCATGGTCTCAATCCATTCAACCTATACTTGCACGTATAACATCGTGAGATGAGTTCTTATCTTTTATGTGAATGATAATTTTTTCTCCGATACTCACCTATTTACAAATTAACTTGAATAATATGACTTGTCAAGATTTGGAATGATGGATCACGTGCATCTTCCTATATCTAGCGCGTGCAACCCCGTCTCAGCAACCCGGTATTTTGCGGGCGCCCCCGTGGCCATATTCCGTTCTATGTGAAGACAATGATCTAAGCTTAAAGCATTTTGAGCAATTTGTCTTTAGGAATGTTATTCCAGGTCGCGACTCGCGTGAAAATGTCGTTTAATGTTCCGGGGGGCAATCTCGTCGTGCTTGGGGACTGTGATGACGTGTTCTTCCCCTTCTCGTGTCTTCTTAAGCTGCATATGGCTACCTTTCTGGCGGACGAGCTCATAACCTAATTTTATCAAGAGCTTTTTCAGCTTTTCACCGCTCACGACCGGGAGATTAGACAGTCGATCTCGGACAATGTCAGGATCCGAATCTCCTTGCCCGCGTGCAGCTGGTCCTCGAAATGTAATTCGACAGCTTCCTTAAGATTCTCCATCAATTCATCCAACGTCTTCCCTTGGGTGAATATATCCACGCCGATGCCACGAGCACACCAAAATCCATCGTCCTTGTAGACTTCAAATTTAACAAGCATGGTCTTTGCCTCCAGGTATGAAATCATAGCAATTCAGCGTTTATAACATCGTCCATAATTCGATGAAACCATATTCCAAGGCGATCTAGCCGCAGATCGCGTCGCCCGTATCAATGATAATAATATATGGAGAAAAATTGAAAAATTCCGGCTGCGTTTTCACGCCGCGCGTCCAGCGATTCGTCGTTGTCGTCGAGGCCACCAAGCCCGTTCCCCATTCGTCCTATACCGAAATAAATAATGCAATAATTTCTAGTGTACTCATCAACTCGGAAGAAAAATTAACCCGTGTATTATGCTTTCATAGAATTATCCTTTTCGGAGGCGTGTATTGAATTCATCAACTCGGCCTCAAGTTCCGGAATTGTTTGGGCCCTTGTTTCTTCAAGTGAAGACGATTCGACACGATTACATGCGTAATGTTGATGTTGGGGTAATTGAAGTGAAGGCTCGCTCGGTGTGTATTGGTGTTCTGTCGCATGGTGCGTGGCTTGTGAATCGAGCATGCTGGCTTTTTTTACTTTTGATTTAACGACACCAGTGAGAATTGCAATGATCGCCACGACGATCAGTATTGTTTCGATTAATTGGCTGATACCGAAGCCATAGCTGAAATCTCCCGGTTGCGTGATGTTGTTCGCGTAGTTCAGCGTCGTGCTACCGCCAGCAGCCAATCCGGCACCATTGCTGTTCCCCGCGTAGTCCAACGCGTAGAATGCCCAGTATAACTTCGAGCCCGGTATCTGTGACGGAAGTACACCCAACCACTCGTCGCCCGAACCTTGTAACAATGTCACGTTCTTCGTGCCCGCCATACTTCGCCACCCATTGTACGTGTTCGCCGATGGCAACGATGGTGCGTAGAACATGATCACTTCCTGTACATACGATTCTCCCGTGGCATGCGGTGCGATCACATCAATCTGGTATCCTATGCTCGGATCGAGCACTTGACCCGCGAGCACGTCCATGATGCTGATGTCCAGCGCCGGCGCGATCGTGTCACAGATGCGCAGGTTGAACTTGAACGCTTCTGGCGCCGAAAGACCCAGTGCATCGGTTGCATTCACGCGCACTTTGATCGTGCCCGGTGCCGCGCCAGCTTGCCATAACCCGGCCATCCCGAGCGTCGCGCTGCTCAGCCATATCCGGAAGGTGTTGACCGAAACCCGGGTCATCAGTATCGTCGCAGTGGCCGTGTTCATTGCATCGAGGAACGATATAGTCACCGTCGTGATCGCCACCGAATCCGACAATACCAGCACGAAGTCCGAAACTAATGTCGCTTCTGCAACGCCGTCGCCATTGTACAAAACAGCCACGGTCGCCAGCCTCGCCGATATTGCTACCGGAGGCATTGTATCATACACGAGCTGGTCATACACGCCCAGGTCGCCACTCATGACCGAATATAACCGAACGTTCAGCGAACCCGCGCTCAAGCCCATGCCCGAAACCGACATGCTCATGTTATAGAAGCCCGGCGTCAACATCCATGTCAAGAGCCGTGCGTAACTCGAGCCCGAACTCGTGATGTTTACAGCAAAATTTATGCCAGGCGTCCCTTGCACGATGATGTCGATCGTGTCAAGGTCCGACACGTAACTCCCGTTCACCAGGACAGTCCCGTTGTAGCCATAGTGCACGATCGTCGTAAGGCTGTTGATGTTCACAGGCATTGTGATCTGCAACGTCGTTGGCGTTGCCGCCGCTTGCGATAGTCCTTGGCTCGCGTTGTGGTTCACCACGTTGAAATTGATGTCCATCGTGTCCGGCATCGTCACCGTCGACGCGTTCACCGTAAAATTCACGAACACAGTCGCCGTGCCATATGCCGGTACCGTTACGAACCCAGCCGGTGGCGTCCACAACGACCCGCTCAGGATGTAGCCTATGTTCGTGATAACCAAACCAGTCATATCGATCGAGATCGGTGCCCAGTACATACTCGTGACGTTATACTGTATGCTCACGTGCACGTTGCTACGCACCACGTTCACGATCAACCCTGGCGAAGCACTCACGCGCACGCATATCAAGGACGGTTGCACCACGATGATGCTGTCACGTAGGTTGTAGATTTCGCTTGCAGTGCTCTTGTATTGCGGTACCCCGCCGACCGTACCGTTCACTTCCGCGCTCACATACAGTTGTTCGTTAAATCGCGTGAACCCGCCCGGTACCGTCACCCACACCTGGTATGTCCTCGTCCCGTTGGCCAGTACCGTCGCCGCCGGGTTGATTATATCCGAGAACGTGAAGCCCGAGAATGGGATCCCGAACATGTCCGTGAAGGCGATGCGAATTTGCGTGATCGTGAGCACTTCTGAGCCCGTGTTGTTGACCGTGACGAGCACGGGGAATATCGCTCCTGCAGATACCGTAGTGTTTCTCGAATACCAATCGCCGACCACGCTGAACGCGTACTCACCACTTACCCGATAGATTTGTAGCACGACACCCGCCGGATTAGGAAGAATGGTGTCGTGATTAAAGGCACCACCCGCGGCACGAGATTCACGAGTCGGTAATGCTGAATTCATAATGAGCACTGTTGAAATCGTAAATAGAGCCAGCAACCCGGCCAATCGAAAAGAAGGGAACCGTCGCATGATCAAGGTCACGATAGACTACATGAGAAGGAACAATCTTAAAGGGATCTTTACTAATTTTGATCATTCCGGGAATAGACGTGCCTCCAGCCGCATCACCAATTCGGAATCGTGATACATTATCCTTCAAGTATACTCCAAGGCCGTGGTCTTGGCGCGTAAACCTCCGTCTTAGCAACCCGGCATGTTACCGGCGCCCTCGTCGCCATGTCACACGTTAGCGTCACCGCTCCCGTGTTGCACGACATCGTGAGCCCGGCAATCGATTCCTGCCCGCGAACCTTCACGCACCCGCGGCGGCTGCCGTGGCGCGCCGGTCGAAAAGTAGGCGGGAATCACTCATTTTGATGTTTTGCCAATGAAAGTATTTCCCAATTGTTTCCATGCGGCGCGCCCCGCCTTGGGCCGCGTATCGTGGCCCGCGGGCGTTGGATCTTTCACCGTTGGCCGTCCCGCATTCGGCTAATTTTTTCGGGACACGGCCTTGAGCTCGCCGTGCATTAAAGACTGGAGAATGGGTGGCTATTTTCTGGGCGGGCTTCGCACTTAGATGCATTCAGTGCTTATCCCTTACGGCGTGGCTGCCCGGCGTAGTACCCTGTCGGATAACCGGTACACTAGAGGCCGCTACAGGATGTTCCTCTCGTACTGATCCATCAAGGCGCGTGCCCCGTGCGTTCGAGAATCTCCCGCACGGTTTCCTCGAGAACGACATCATAATACGGCGATTCTTCACCAGCGTAGAAACAAGCCCCGTGCAGCGAATCCATGACGTCAAACACGAGTTGTCGCATTCTCCGAACGTTCTCGTCATCAACGGCGAGATCGGAAAGAAACTTGTTTCGCTTGGTGTGGCTATCGACCGCACCCTTGGGCACGAATCGGCCCTTGGTCGCGAGGAACTCGTCGACCGCAAGGGTCACGGCGAGCCAGCCTTTCTCACATGCTTGCCTACGCTCGTTTGGATCCTTGCTCTTGCGCTCTTGCAAGGCCTTTTCGTAGATCTGCCACGCGGTCAATTTATCTGCGCCTGGTTGTGCATTTCCACTAGCTTTAGCTTTCGTCTTGACCATCGTGCTCGGGTAACAAGGGGTATCACGTGGATAAAAACGTTCATGGCACCGCGCGAAAATAAACATGTCGGTGGTCGCCGATCACGGGATGGCTCGATGGACCGCTTCTCGGCATCGATGCTTTTTTTCACGAGTGGGATCAAATTTAGGGACATGCTAGCTAACCCGTACCGATCGATAAAAGTTATAATAGCACGCCCGGTATTCCTCCCATGAAGTGCCTTATCACTCGAGTTACTGGAAAAGAAAGCCAACCATTCGCCAGCGCGAGGCGCGAGAAATTAATGGTCGTGGACGAACGAAGCTGGCCATCCCTCGATGCGGCCTCGAAACTCGCGGAGGGACAAAAGTTTTTCGCCAGCGGGGAACATCATCGCGAGATTATGACCGATGGTGAACCCGCGATTGCACGGGACATTACCGTCGACGCGTGGACAGTCGAGATCTCCACGATCGAGGACCTGATAGCACTGGTGAAAGAAGGGAGGAAAGGCTTGATCGTAACCGAATCTCGATCGCCGGAAGCCCCGTGCCACATCATGATCTGGGATGCCTGGTTGAGCTGAACGAGTGATCCAACGGTTCCTGTCCAGGTGAGATGCCCTTCTTCTATCCCGAACCAGTAAGAAAGTTTTGCAAGATAATCAAGTGGATATTTGAACCGTGATGCAACCGGCACGTCCAGCGATTATTTATTAGAACATTATCGGTACTGAGTAACGATCGTGCGGCTCGCGTGCCGATCCGCTGTCAATGGCGAAGCCCGCTTGAATGGATAAAATACGTATGTAAAAAAATAAAATTCCGGCTGCGTTGTTCACGCCGCGCGTCCAGCGATTCGTCGTTGTCGTCGAGGCCATCAAGCCCGTTCCCCATTCGTCCTATGCCGAAACGTTCATTGCAAGAAGCTTGTCTCAAACCAGCCGAGCACGCGTGGACCTTCCCTCCGACCGAACCCTTCACGCGCCGAGGCGCCTCTAGGTCTGGCCAGCGTTGGTTCCCTTTGCGCTCGAGTCGCTTGGGCTTTTGTGGACGGCGGGCTGAATAGAAATTTTATTATAATCGATCTTGATTCTAAGGCATTATTACCCAATCCATATACTTTAAAATGA
>JAUQYW010000552.1 GCA_030587525.1 Candidatus Sigynarchaeota archaeon
TCGCCAAGTCTGTCACGCTGGACTTCTCGTGGGGCGCGTTCGTGCGCATGCTCGGATACAAGATGGCGTGGCGTGGAAAGCAGCTCGTCACGATAGACCGCTTTTACCCGTCGAGCAAGATGTGCTCGGCGTGCGGTGCCGTGAACAGCACGTTGACGCTTGCCGACCGGCATTGGACATGCCCGTCTTGCGGCGCGATGCACGACCGGGACGTGAACGCGGCGACCAACATCAATCGCGAGGGCTTGCGCATCCTTTCGGAGAAAGGAATAAAGGTCATCAAACCAACATTACCGCTGGAACGGCGGGAATCAACGCTTCTGGAAACCCGGCAAGACCAGTTCCCTCGATGGCACGGGTCGATGAAAGAAGAATCCACGTCCTTTAGGGCGTGGTAGTTCAACGTGAGCCAGAATAACCATTCAACGTGGTTAACAAAGCGTGATTGAAGAGGATCACCGATCGATCACGATCACTGTAGGGAAGCGATATCATGACGAACGAAGACTTGCGCGTGCTGTTCAAGGTTCCCGAGGAGCATGAACGCATTTTTGAGCAGTTTTATAACAAAGGCGGGCCCATCATCAACAAGATCTTGAACGCTTTATCCACGTGGCGTGAAGCACCGCAAGTGTTTGTCCAGTATAGCAAGTCCGTGGATTTTACCCAGCACTTCAAGGCTCGTTTATTCATCGTTGATTCGAATTTCCAACCGATCAAGGGTGCAAAAATCCAGCTGTTTCAAGATGACCAAGGACGGCCATCCGAAACGCACACGGGTGATGGTGGGGCAGGGATCATCGACGTGGACATTCAGCTTCCGAAAGACATTCCAAAAGATGCGTCTTACTTTACCGCGAACTGGAAACTCGTTGTTGAACACGCCGGTCGGATGAAGGATGTTCCTTTGCAATTCACCGGGGCTTTACTCGGCGAATATGGCGTTTACATCTTTTTAGATAGATTAATCTACAAGCCAGGACAGAAATTACTGGCAAAGATAATCGCATGGCAACAAATCGACGGGATTTACCGCATCAATCACGAACAAGTTAAACTCGTTCTCTTGAATGGATCTGGAAAAAAGTTGTTCGTGAAACGCATTGCGCTTGATGAGTTTGGTTGCTGTCATGCTGCCGTGCCTCTCTCGAAAGAGATTCCAGAAGGCCCCTACCAGGTCCAGGTACGTGTCGGCACGACTGTTAAGACAATTCCTATTAAAATTGATTATTTCAAGAAACCCACGATCGAGGTGAAGGTAAATGCCACGCCGGATTATATCTTGCCTGGCAGTGACTTGGAGGTGCGCGCCGAGGCAAGGTACTTCTGGGAAGAGCCAGTTTCCGATGCCGAGGTGCGCATCGCCATCGAAGATGAGACGAAACGCGTCATTGCCATATCCCGTGGAATGACGGGTGCGGACGGCGTGTGTCGCTGCGTGATCACGGTTCCACCATCAATCATATTCAAGGAAGGCTCGATCAAGGTGACGGTAACGGATACGTTCGATCGCACGAGCACCACGGAAATCAAGGTGCCATTTTCCACAGAACCATTTCATACCGAAATCACCAAGGAATTTCTCAAGTCTGGCGAAGAAAATAAAGTTCTTGTGCGGATCACGAAACCAAACAAGAAGCCCGTGGAAAACGCCCGATTTTTTGCGTTCTTGGAATGCAATGCATTCGTGGCCTTTGCCGAAGCAATCAGTAATGTTAATGGCGTTGCAGAGCTCGCGATCGACTTGCTGCCTGTAACGGAGCCAGTTCTTGCACGATTGCGAATCGAATGCCTCGTAGGTGATGCCCGGGACATCGTTACGAAGGATATCACCGTGTATCCGCCGGTTGCCAAGGAAGCGGAAGGTATCAAGGAAGAACCAAAACTGGTCCTCGAAGTCGACGGCGCGGAATTTAGGATAGGCGACGTGGCCCATGTTAGCATCCACGCACGGACCGGATTGCCCGTGTATCTCGTCATCAAGACGTCCGACGTGCTCGAGTTCGAACAAGTTCAACTGGAGGATGACCAGGCGGTACATGCAATCAATATCGACCGGCGGTTCTGGGGCAACATTACCGTGCAAGGATACACGCTCACGCGCAAGGGAGACTTGATCACTGCGGAAACCGTGTTCAAAGTGAACCCGTCAAGCAAAGCCTTGGACGTTCGCATCGATGGCTTGCACGATCGAGCCTACCGGCCTGGAGACCGTGCATCGCTCGCCATCGGGGTGCTTCAAGATGGGAAACCCGTGGAGGCGAGCGTTGCTGTAGCACTTGTCGATGCATCTGTGCTCGCGCTCGGGGTACCACGCGAAGACCCGGTCGAATGCTTCTTCTCGCGCGAACGCCAAGGAAAGCAATTGACCACGTTTCACACATGGAATCGGGCGCTTCACGTGGGCGAGATCGTGGAGTTTCTGGAGATGCTGAACTATCTCTCATATCTCGATCAAGACACGATCCTTTCTACCATTTACACGCTCGCCATCATTGACCAACACAACTTGATCGACAAGGCTACCATCGAAACTTGCATGCGGAAGATCGTTGATGCTGTCGTGCGCCATTCAACAACGAAGACGCCACTCTGGTTGCTCCTAGAACAACCGGATAGTTCAAAGTTCAATGGACCCATACGATTTGAATTGGCAATGCATGTGCTCGTGAATTGGCTCGATCAAGGTGAAGAAGGGAAAAAGATCAAGGAAATCCTCGATGCCCTCGGTGATCTTCGAAAAAAGGTAAGTCTTGCGATGTACGAGTTCAGCCACGTGTTCGAGCAATTGACCAAGATGATATTAGAAAAATGTCCGGGCCTATCCATTATCACCCAGATCTTGTATTTTATAGATGATTTTCGAGATATGATGGATCCTGGCATTCTGAACACAGTAAATAATATGATCATTGCAGATGTTAAGAAAAATCCTTTGAAAAAGACATTATCTGATGCAGAATATCAAAAAGCGGCGATTATCTTCAAGCCTGGCTCGATCTTCATTGCTGTCGGTTTTGAAGGTATGATTGATCCTGTTGATGTCCCTCGCTGCCTTATCGGCTATCCTAAGTATACCAGCATCATGACCGATGTCGAACACTACACGCGGGAATATTACGTCGATGAGACGAGCACGAAGAGCCCGGTGGTGAACAAACCACCCGTCCTCGAGCCTCCGAAAGAAAATGAAAAAGATAAACGGGATGGTAAGCCGGCGGTTCCCGAACCTATTATCGTGAGCTTGCGGAAATGGTTCCCCGAGACGGCTTTGTGGCTTCCGGATCTCACGGCGAAGGGAGATGTGGGATGCAAGGTCCCGTTGATCTTCCCCGACGAGATCGGGCGGCAGGATCTTGCAGTCGTGGCAAGCACAAAGGATTGCGAGGTCGGCATCGCTACAAGGAGTTGCACCGTCCACCAGGATTTCTTCGTGAAAGTAAACTTGCCAGCCCGAATATGCCTGGGCGATGATATCACGTTTTCGACCCTCGTGACAAACAACTCAAATGTAGACATGGAATGTGCAATCAAGATCGAAGCAAAATGCATGGATATCAAGCGGATGGACGGTACCGCGGCGGATATCATCGTTACTGCACTCGCGGGCAAAACTGTTGCGCAGAAGTGGCGTGGCAAGGTAAAAAAGGTTGGACCCTCGATAGTGACGATCAAAGCCGAGTCAGAAAAGTATACCGACGTGGTCGAGCACCCGATTGACATTCTGCCCCCAGGACAACCCGTGATAGAATCGTCGTGCATCGAAATAACCAGGACTAAAGCGGGGGAGTTTCGCGTGCCCCGGGATCCATTGCCCGTGCAACGAACGTTGGGTCTCTCGATCGTTTTGGACAGCATTGCCGGAGCCATCGATGGTACCGAACGGCTTATCCAATATCCCCACGGATGCAATGAACAAGTATCCGCAGCTATTTTAGCAGCAGCTCTGGCCATTCAATACCTGGAACAGTCATCAAAACTTGATTTCTCAATCGTAGAGGATGCAAGGAGCAAAATCGAGAGGGGGTTGCAAGAATTGCTCGTCCGTCGAAATCAGAAGAATGCCTGGTCCTGGTATGCTGAAAATGACATCAACATTGACGTCACGATTCAGATTCTCGAAGCTCTCGCTGAAGTCGAGAAAATCGGGTACGGACTCGACAAGGACGACTTAATCCCCACGTGTAACGCAATTCGGGCGGAATTAGTGAACTTAATCTTGGCAGCGGGGGAAAAGACGCCGTTTTCCATGGGTGTCGTGGCAAGGGCCCACGATCTGTTCAAAACATATCTCCCCCCGGGCGAAACCGAGTATTTTCTTTCCTATGTGAAAAAGAATATCTCGCGCGTTGCGAACGATAAAGACCTTGCTCTGGCCTGCTTGACCCTGCTGAACGAAAGAGAGGAGATCAAGGAGCATCTGGGGTGGTTGAGGAACCGTGCGAAAGTGGAAGGCGATCTCGTGCACTGGACCGACGATCGCTCGGTCGCGGGTGATATCGGAGCCACGGCAGCGGTGATCCGCTTGCTCTCACGGTCACGATTCGATGATGTAATGCTCAAGAAAGCAAGAAGATGGATCCTCAAGCAATGGGACGGGAATTCTGGTTTTGGTTCAACAGCCAAGAATATCGAGGCGATCCGCGCGTTGCTCACGATTCCGGAACCGAGGGGAACGTACGACGTGAAAATCGCGGTCAATGGTGTCAATCTCAAGGCGATCCATGTCACTCCTGCAGATTTTGAAGAGCGCTCTATTGAATTAGCCTCAATGGAACTTCCAGTTTCCAATGAAGGAGCGAGCGTGGCAGTCTCGATCTCCAGCGATATCAAGGATTTCACGTCTGTCGCGACGCTGGATGATAAAAAATGGTATGCCCCATCAGCCAAGCAGGATGTGCTTGAAAAAACGTGCCCTGGCGTCTCGGTAACGAGAAAATATGATAAACTGTTGGCTCAGGCGAATGAACCCGTCGCGTGCACGCTGCAACTGGTCGTGCGTGAGAAGCAGCCGGTGCTGGTGGTGGAAGACCAAATCCCGGCAGGATTCATCGTCGATGTAAGTAGCATCAAGACCCAGATCATTCATGAAACCAGCAATAACCAAATAAAGTTCACGTTGACCGATTTTGACGGGGAAACGAATTTCGCTTACAATTTGATTCCCACAATAGCTGGCAACTTCATCGTGGCGGGCGCGAAGGCATATGCAATGTATGAGCGCAAGTTTGTCACGTGGACCCCACCCTCGATAATCAAGGTGAAGGAGCAATGAGCAGCATACAAGAATTGAATCGAAGATTTCTGGCAGCGGTTCACGACAATGAACCTTCTATGATCGACGTGCTTACCGAAATCTGCAACTTACTCGAAAGTTCCGGGTCGAACAAGGTATTGGCCAAGGCGCTATCACTCAAGTCGAGCATACTCGATTCCGCAGGTAAACGCCAAGACGCACGCGATCTTTACATTAAAGCCCTCGCCGTGCTCTTCAAAGCCGGTTTTTCGGAGTTATTCATCGATATCGGAACCCGCCCCACGATTTCCCCCTCCGATCTGCGTGCTATCGCGGGTCTCGAAGCGGCGCACGCGGTGCACGATTTCGCCATCACGATCGATTGCGATGTCCCGATGTACCCGTGGGCAAGCTCGGCGGTCGAATCGATGAAAACATTCTTCAAGACTGGCGCGGGTGGCTTTTCGGCACAGTATAAATTCATATTTCTCGGTAAGGACAAGGAGGAAACGCCGTTCAACAAGAATCCCGACACCAATTTTGCCAGGTTGCAAGTCCTCAATTTGCCCTTGGTGGGAAAACATATGTTAACCCTGGATTATCTTGAAAAACTGCAGTGGCCAGGTTTTCGCAAGACATCAATCTTAATCGTCAATGACACGGACATAACAAGGGCGAGCATGAAAACGGTCGATTCAAAGCGATTTTTCGAGAGAATGAAGGCAAAATTGGTCAAAATCCACGTGATCGCCTGCGGGAAATTTATGGCCGACGAGCCAAGGCAGGCACTTGAAATGCTCACCGATAACACGGGTGGTGTATTCATGCAAGTGGACGAGCCAGACGAGGTCGGAAAGGTGTTGACCAGCTTGATAGCCGGGGACCTGGGCCGGATCGCGGGTTCCGGTGTGGATGACATATCCAACAAGATTCTTGAGAAGGAGGCGAACGTTTTATGGCAATGGCGTTAAAAGGCGTGCTGAAGCTCGTGTATCCCATCGAGCACAGCCAGATCGAGGATTTTACCGGGCTGGAGAAGATCTTCCACTATCAATTCTACACCAATTTGCGAGTGGACCCGTCTGAACGAGACGTGGCCATCGTCCTGCCACCGCTCGTTCCTAAGGCCAATGTCGAGAAACTCGCCGAGCTCATGTTCGACACCTTCAACGTGCAATCACTCTGCTTCGTGGTGGAACCGGTCGGGGTTTCGCTGTACCGCGGGTATCTCGATTCCATCGTGTTGCATGCGGGGGCGGGTTGTAGTTATGTGGGAATCATCCGCCACGGATCGTTACTCAGGCACATCATCAAGGTGATGACGTACGGCTTCAGGGATTGCGCCGTGTATTTTGACCGTCTCTTGAAAATGAAGAACATAGAAATGGGGGATCGCGACGAGGCCGGGAGGGCTTTGCTCGCGACCGGCCGCGTGTCTAGGAATTTCACGACCGAATCATTCACGCCCGTCCTATACATGCTCCCTGACGGGGAGACCATCACGTTGAACGAGGAGCCATACGCTGCATTCGAGGCATTGTTCGATCCGAGCATCATTGGCCACGAGGAACCCGGCATCTGCAAGGCATTGTCCCAAATCTTGTTGGAACACAAGGATTCGCTAGTACCTGGTATGCCAGCCATCGCCTACGGGACGTGTACCACGATACCGGGTTTTGCGGAGCGGATTAAGACAGACACGGGGCTGGAAATCATTCCCCAAGGAGACGTGAAAAATCCTGAATGGGCTGGTGCAAGTTTCTTGATCAAAAAACGCTATGTAAAGCCGGTCTCCAAGGCCAAGTACAAGGAAATAGGACCAGCAGTCGTCGACCTGCTTCAGTGGCAGTAAAAATCATCTAAACTCCCTTGATAGAAAAAAAAGTAAGGTTAGAATATCATTTGTCCGGATCAGGTATCATGCGATCGCGGATGATTTCCAGCAAATCGGCGTATGCCTTGATGAAGCCCCGCAGGGTGCGAGCAGTCGCGCCGAACGTGTCGAATTCTTCGGGCTTTAGGCCATCCTCGTCATAGGCGTACTGGAAATCCTTGAATTTCTTGTAAAGCTCATCGATGATCTTTTGATCGACGGGGTTGTCGATGCGAGCCTTGACCTCCACGTCCGAGCCGTTGAACCGCTTCTGCCACTGGGCGGGGATCGTGAGCACCATGTCCGCCCCGATGAATTCAGACCACTGGTAATAGTTCCGGTACGCTCCAACGAGCAAGCGGGCACGATACTTGCGCTCCTTGTAGATCTTGTAGGATTTCTTCATGGCAGCGACGCCTGCCCATTCAAGATATCCAGGCTCCGTGATGATGTTTTGCTTGTTCGCGACGACCTTGAGCCAGTCGTCCAGGCGACCGACCATAATCGTGCAGACGGGTGACATGTCCGCGGTGCTCTTGCCCTCGGCCTCGCGCCGTTTCAAGCCACGTTCCATGGCCTCGCCGACCGCGATGGCTTGCGGAACCGTGAAGCACACTGTCGCGTTGATGTTTACGCCCTTGTATGTAGTCTCTTCGATGGCCGCGATGCCGGCTTTGGTAACGGGAATCTTCACTTGCATGTTCGGCGCGAGCGTGTTAAAGTGCTCGGCTTGGGCGACGATGGCCTTTGCATTGCGATACAGGAGCGGGTTCGTCTGGATGGACAACCGGCCCTTCTTTTTCTTGAACTTTTCAAAAACGGGTTCGAGGAGCTTGGCACCCTTGACCGCCATTTCCTCGATGAGTTTCCACGTGATGTCGATCTCGGTCCCTTCGGGATTTTCCTTGATAAGCTGGTTTATCCGGTCCGACCACGCAGGCATTTCTTTTTTCAAGACCTCGCCGACGATCACCGGGTTCGTCGTGGCGCCCACGGCGCCGTTATCGATGGCATACTTGAGCTCCTCGGTGGCGCAAGAGTCGTTCCAGTAATCGGTCATCGGGAACCGGCTCACGGTCTCGTGTAGTTTAGATTTGTATTTTTGGCTCATCATTTTCACGCGCGTTTCCATGATCTCGATTTCGATACAAAGAAGTGATATCATTCAAGAAATAATAATGGTTTTGATCTCGAACGGGGAAAATTCGAGGACGATCTTGCCATGCTCGATGGGAATTTCCTTGATGGGCCGCTCGAGCAAATCTGTCTCGCTCGCGACGCCGGTCGTGAGAAAGGATCCCGTGATGCTCGCCGCAGTTGCCTTTCCCTCGAATTCAAACATCCGAACGACAAGAGCATCGAAATCGAAGGCTTTCTTCACGACTTCCACGATGACGTTGGAAGCATCAATCGTGAAAAAGGATTGCTCGGGCGGTGCATTGCCAACGTGCTGATCCGTGGCTCGCGCGAGCAGGGGATGATTGAACTCGTACCCTTTCCGCATCACGCCACTGTTTTTCCAATCACCATGCGGAAAGATGGAATACCGCATGGAATGCTTGCCTTCCTCGTTGTTATTGGCCGGCTCCGTCGGGCTCCGCAAGATGCTCATGCGCAGCGTGCTACCCCGGGCGTCGTGAGCATATCGCGTGTTGTTGAGCAGCGCGATACCAAGATCTTTCGTGGATAGATCGACCCAATATTGCGCGGGATACTCGTTACTATCCGCTGGGCGTGAAATAGTGCCATACGCGGTATGATATGTAACGATAGGGTTCGCGAGCTGTAGCGGGAATGCTACCTTGATCATTCGATGGACGTCGTGCCAATCGATGTCGAGGTCAAAGTCGATCCGCGGAATCGACGCGTGCATAGTGATGCGCTGCGTGAAGGTGGAGCTTTGGTACCGTTTCACGAGCTCGATGGATGCACGCAGCGGCCCGTTTTCGGTGACCTTGATACTCGCCAATCCAGTTCCCCCCGTCGTATCGAAACAGATGTCCGATTCCGCGCCCGTTGGCCTCGGCACGAGATCGTTGCCCTTTTCAAACCGGCCCTCTGAATCGCCATGGTCCTCGATCGCAACCAGACAATTGCCACGTCCAGAATTATCGAGCAATTCACGGCGCCGGATCTTGTCGAACGCCCGGGAGATGTTTC
>JAUQYW010000567.1 GCA_030587525.1 Candidatus Sigynarchaeota archaeon
GAAAATCTACAACTCTCTCTTCAGTCATTCTATTCACATCTCATAAAAATAGAGAAAAAAATAGATATAAACTTTCGCACTCATCGGAGAATGCTCATGGCAGCAACCAGGACAGGTCCGGCAACACGTATGGCTTGAAGTCCGGATCGCCCGGTTTCAAGGCACCAGGTCGTATTGTCACGTGTGATAAAGAATCAAGGTACGTAGTCAAAGAACCATAACCCGTGGGAAGCGACGCGGCGCCAGTAATGATGGCGTGCAGTTCGTCGACGGCGTCTCCCATGGGCACCGCCGTGCCGGTCGGCGTCGGGCTGTAGTCGTAATACGTTCCCGGCCCAGTCCGCTTCACCCCTACCGCGTATGCCTGCAAGTCCGACCCCCACGCGAGTATCAAATTGCCGTTCGGCTTGTACCGGAGCATGTATTGGACGATGCTGCCTCCGGGCAAGACGCTCTGCGCCCGCGCGTATTGCCAGCCGCCGATGACCACCTTACCGCTCGCGTCGGCAAGTGGCCGCCCGTCGATGATGGTAAACGCACTGTCCATGGCGAGCAAGTGCAACTGGGCCCATGGCGGCGCTTGGGCATAGTGGCGCCACAAGATATCCAGCGCGCGCTGCTGCGTGCCAGCTGCGCCCGCCGGCCAGTCAAAGATGATCGCCCTGGCCAAGATGCCCTCGATCAGCCGCTGTTTATCCTTCGCGGTGCGATCTTCCCGACCTATGAAGGTGCCAGTCGGTTGATCGTGTCCTTGGAACAAGCCCGCCCACATGGTGAACCACCCGTCGACGAGATCCTTGATTTGCTTGGATTTATTGCGCAGATCAGTGGATGTCGGAAACTTATCCCCGTCCTTGATGCCTCGCAGCAGCGCCAAGTATGCTTGCACCGCCGGGTGATCCAGCGTGAAGTCCTTCGCGTTCTTGATGACCAGTCGGAATGCATCGAGGTATTTCTTGATGGTGCGCTCCGCGTGGTCGTAATCCTTCGCCTTATTCCAGGTCGAGGTGCCCAGGTGTTCCCAGAATTTGTCGCCGAATATAGCGTCGACCAGAATGCGCGCCTTAGGCGTAGCATCGGCAAAGTCGTCGTCGATCAGCTTCTGCACGGCCGCGCCGGTGCCCGGCGGCGCGTATATCTGTATGTGAGCGGGATCGCCACTCTTCAGTGGAGGACAGTTTATCGCCTGCAGCACGAACCCCGTGTTCAAGATATCCGTGTTATCCTTCAAGTCACTGATGCAATAATCCGCTCTCGTCGCGGGAATGATGGCCGCGCCGAACCGGGTAAGGACATCGAATTCGGTACGCAACGTCACCCTCCCTTCCTTGATGGCGGTCGAGCCCTTCACGCCCGTGTGGGCGATGCCGGGCATAATTCGCGCCACGATCTCGTTGTATATGTACGGGTCGTGCTCCCGGATGTAACGCCAATCATTTCCTTCGATAATTTGGCCGATTGCATCGAGTCGCTTGCTGATATGCGTGGCGAGGTCGGTCGCTTCACTCGCCATGTAGCTAGTCGGATTGACGTGAAAAGGCACGTTCATGTTGTCCAGCAGCGCCCGGATCACCAGGAACGTGGGATGCGCGGCCGATGGTTCGCCCACGTGGGCGGAATCATACCATGTCTTGCCAGGGACGAGCCTTGCTGCGCCCACGTCGGGTGCCTCGCCTTCTGGCAAATTCACATACCCCTCGAACTCGCCGATCCTCGCGGTCACGAGGTACGCGCCGAGCACCAGCCCTTGCGATCGCAGCGACGCCATGAACCACGCTGGTGCGGGCCGAATCTCGAAAATGACGTGCGTCGGCCGGATACCCATGGCCTGACTCCCGTCGTCGACGCGTGCCACGCCCTCGATGCCACCACCCGAAAGTGGCTTGACTTTTATCTTCCCAGATGTCGTCGTGCCGCCATTCAAGTACACGATCACGTCCCTTGCAAAATCTGAGTCATGGAGCACGTTGAAATTCATCCCGCGATAGACCAATTCACGCTGCGCCTCAACTTCGGGATGACATGTGAGCGTGATGCCGGCAAGGTTCCGGCAGAGATGCCTCAAGACATCCGTCTCCCGCTTGACGCTATGCAGCGCGCTATCATGGGACGTGTCGACTTCCTCGCTCACCGCCGCGAAATCCACGATTTCATATGTTTTTATGCCACCAACATCCCGAGACCGGACGGTACTGTCCCGTAACACGATATCTGGTTTAATAGTGCTCTGGGCAACTGCAAAAAGATGCGAGAAAAACATTCCTGAGTCGATGCTGATCGAACCTTGAACGGCATAATTTTCGCCAAACATCTTCCACGCGTTCACCACGTTCGGTATGCCGAGACTCACCTGATGAATATCCCATTTCAAAAACAGTTTATGGCCTAGACCTCCTTGGAGATGTGATCGTAAGGTCTCGAACGATGGCTCGTCATCGGTTCCCAGATAATGGATCGCCCCGCACCATTCGGGCAAAGTAAATCTGTTCGAAAGAAACATGATTTCTGCGATATCTGACTCACTAAATGGTGGAATATTCATTTTTCCAGAGATCATGCGCTGCGTGCGATCAGCAACGTATTTTTTAATGGCCAGCAAGTCGAGCAGCGGCGCCTCGTCGATGATAGGCACGACATATGTGCCACAAGCTTTCAAGTCCAGCTGGATAACTGGCCTGTCCATCAAGAAATTAATTCCGAAGTGCATGAAATGATGGCGCAAGAGCACGGCCCTGTCTAATCGGCTTGTAGTTTGCTCGCACACGATTGATAGATGGGGATTATCAAATCTCGGCAATGAGTTCGTGGTTCATCAAATCAACTATGCCCATCGTCTGCAAAGGTGGAAAGACATATCATCCTTCTTGCTATGATCGCATAATGGCTGCCAGAATTACGGAGTTGAAGAATCATGAGTAGAGGAACTGAGGAGTATTTGTCCTTGTATTTGGAAGACCTAAAGACGCGTTTAGTAGGGCAAGGTTTCATTGAAATGAATCCGTCAAGTCCATACTTGTTTCAAAAACATTTGGGAAATGGGATGATGTTCGCAGATATCCATCGCATCCGAACTCTAGAAATGAAAGCGGAATTTTCTTTTGTTGGGCTGGAATCTTTGGATGAAAGAGGACGGTTTTTCAAGGAACTTGCTTGCTTGAAGCGTGCTGGCATCGATTCTTTCCATGCCGGGCTGACCATCTCCGATGCGTATTGTATTAGATGCCATACCGATATATTGGATGAGATCCCTTGGCACCGAATTGCTGAAGTAGCCGACCAGTGTTCGCAAAAATGCTATGATTTTAGCCGTTATCAAGGAGAGATCAAGTCCCTTATGAATTGTTGCTTCAAATGTGTAGACGAGGTGCATAACATCACAACCCATTTAATCTTGTCAAAGAGATTGTTCATGGTAGTGATGAAGATGATGAAGACCCGGAAAGGGAAATCGAATATAATGAAAGAGACGAGAGGATTGGTGAAGGAGAAAGAGAAGATGACTTTGGAATTATGAGTGGGGAGACCGAAGAATAGAGGGCAGCACGGATAGTTTCTATCAGAACACCAGCCGCCGAGGTTGATGGAAGAGTGAGGGGAAATCCATCACGCGGGTTTAATCCAAGCCCGTCCCATCATCACTCGCCGGGCGCATCAGGAAGATGTATTTTCTGCGGAGAACGGGTCGGGAAGCAAGACTTCTCTAGTAGATATTCGAGAAATAGGAACATCGTAGGTTTGAGGGAAGCAGTAGAGCGTCATTACATGTCAACTCGGAACCCGTGGTGAACTATTTTTTGTTTGGAAGTAACCGACTAGGACGTGGGCTGTTTGTAAGGGAAATGTCTTCCTCGAGTTGATACTCGAGAAGACCTACTCGATAAAACCTTCTACAAATCTAACACGTCGGCAAGGCACGCGGGGCAATATAGCGGCGAAAGGTCGCCGTCCACGTCTGCACCGTTTGCCAGAGCATCCAGTATTCACATTGCCAGTATTCGCATTGCAACGAGGTCCGGACATTCACGTTTATCCTTGAAAAATGTTATAAAGGATTTTTCCAATATATTGATACAGAATCTGAAAGGTGGCACAACATGAGTATTGGAGGTCTCATCGGATCCTTGATAGGAGCTGGTATTAGAGCCGCAAAACAAGTACACGATGCCAAGAGCGCACAATTGGAACAAGAACAGATGAAGATCGCCTTTGTCGAAGGCCTCTCAGGGCAAGCAAGCACTTTATTTGAAGAGCTTGCACGTAAATTCCAGGATCTCGGCATCGACATTGATAACGTTGACACGACGCTTCCCGCTTACTTGAGTCAGCAAAACCAGGATATGCGGGATTTCGTGATCATCATGTACAGCGCGTTGATCATGAGCCAGTGGATGACGGTCTCGTCAAAGATCATCGCCGCTGGAACTGTCAACGAATGGTTGCACGATAACACTTACCCCCTTCCACCGGGTATGGTGATGCAAGGTTTTATTTACGTGTTGGAAAATTACCCTGTTATCGGCCTGGTGATGCAACAAATCCTTTACACCGGGCTGTGCACGCTTGAACAGATGGGATACGCACATGTCACGTGGCGCTCCGTTGCACTCAATCCTTATTTCCGCAAAGCTCTGGCCGTTGAGAGTCCAAGCGAGATTATCAGGGCCAGCTGGATCGGAGGGAACGATAGCGTCGTCAATGAGAACCAGATGGACGACATGCAAATTCAGGGGATGTTATTGCTGTTTCGATCCGGTGGGAACCTGGTCGTCCGGATGCAGGGGCCACCCGATCCCTTGAAATTATCTTTCTAAATACCTTGATTGTCATTCTTTCTTCAATGCACCGGGTCTCACGTTTCCTTCTCGAACGGGAAGGAAACCTCATACTCGATTTCTTTGTATCTCCTTGATGCTTGCCAGCAAGAGCTTCACCCAAACCTCGAACCCGATCACTGAGAGAGGCATCACCACGAAAAACAAGAGCATCTTCAAATCATCGGCGAGTGGACTAAGCGGGCCGAATGCAAAGAGCGCCAGCAAGAATAGGGGCAAAAGAACAAGGAGGTAGAATTTATGCTCCTTTCGTCTGAGAAGCTTGAGTACTTGATTCCTTGGCGGTGGTGAGGTAAGGTATCGGGCGAGGCGCTCCCGCGCGCAATCCCTGCAGATTCCATTTAATCTTTTGTAACAGGTCGTGCACATCGCGTTGCCACACCACTCGCACTCCTTGACGCTCGGCATCGCGTCGTGGTACTTGCATGCTTTCACTTTCCCGTCTCG
>JAUQYW010000584.1 GCA_030587525.1 Candidatus Sigynarchaeota archaeon
TCCATGGCATCGCCGGGGATCGGCACAACGAAAAGGAGCGCCGAAGCGCTCCTGGTCTAGCATATCGCGAGCGTAGACAAAGACATTCAGAACCGGTGCTTGATCGTGCCCCTGATCTGCACATCGGTGGGCTCGGCTTTCTCTTCCGGAATGCCCTTGGATTCAGTCGCGCCGTAGAGGAGCTCCAGACCGAAGTCGAGCTTTGGCAGCACGCCCACCTTGCCGTACGATCCTGCACATACTACCACCAGCCAAATCATTATGATCGTGTTGCTTTGCGCGGGAGCCGTGGCGACTGTGGCGACCGCCGTCGTTTCGTACCGCATCCAGGCCAAGAAATCGAAGCCATCCCAGTTATTGGTTCAAGCAATCGCACAAGCAACCACGAACGCAGCGAGGCGGTATGATAATTACCCGGGTATCGATGTTTCACTGGGACAATCAGGGCAAGATAATTCGATGCTGGCTTCTGGCGAGATACCAAGCCGGGCCGTGGATGCTGCCGTGATGCCGCCGATCAGCAGTGATGCGGCCTTGTTCACTGCCAAGCGCGCCCGGCTGTTACAAGCGGAGTTGTCGATGTATGCTGGCAACCAGGGAGAGGATGGCACTGGACTTGATAGTGCATCCGATGAGCCATCCCTTGATGAAGGCCTCATACAGCCGAGCAACGACGAGGCAGCCATCATCGAGCCGGCTGAAATCCCGGGCGATGATGACGAAACCAAGGCGCACGATGATATAACCGCAGATACCGTGGCCATGGAACGACCTGCGACTAGGGATGTGAAGGTGCTCAAGATCACGGCTGGGATGATGCACCCGGGGGGTATTGATGCAACGAAGGACAGGGGCAAGTCGTGCAAAAGGTATTTTTCTTGCCCGTCCTGCAATTCCTCGGTGATGATCGACGAACCGAGCGATGACGTGCTATACACGTGCCGCGCGTGCCAGAAACCGTTGGAAATCGAGATCGAGTGCCCGAAATGCTTAACCGTGGTGAAGATAACGCAAGAGGCGCGTTTAGGAACGTGCCCCGTGTGCAAGGAATGGTTGGAATCACCTTCAGTTTAAGGTCGAAGTTAAAGTTCAAGACAAAAGCCCCTTGTTTCCGCGTCGTGCTCGATACAAGCTTCTTATGGTTACCATTCCTTAGAATAATCAGTGGTTCACATGGTGAAAATCACATACATCACGTATACTTGCCCGAGCTGCAAGCGGCGCCCGACCATGGTCGGCACGCAGCCATTGCATTGCCCCGTGTGCAATTCGGTCATTTGCTGGGATTGCAGCCCGAGAGGCATCTGCCCGGTTTGCAAAACGCTCATCGCTCCCGAAGAAGAAGGTTACATGGCCGGCATGGAACAAGCCGGGTATTCCTGGTCGGGGGGAAACCCCATAGTGACCGGGAAAGGGCTTGGCACTGGCTGCGCCGCGTGCATGCTGATTGTCGGCTTGCTTGTCTTGTTCATCGGGGTCATGGTGCTTATGACGCCGACGGGGGCAAAGGTTACCGCGATATTCATGGCAATCGTGGGCGCCGCGGTCACGATCATAGGACTGGCCATGTACATCCCGAAGACAAAGAAGAACAAGCAATTCCTCACGCCAATGAAGGACTATTGGAAAAAACTCATTTCAACGCTCCAGCAACGGCGTGCACAAGCAATCGGCGGCGCGAGAAACCCGCCTGGTGCTTGATATATGGCATTTAGGCGCTCTACGTCCATTTTTTCCCCATTTTTTTGATGTTCAACCGATTCGATCGAGTTAGAAAAAAGATATTTGAGAGTACTTTTATTTTTTCATCTATGGCATCGAAGGAATCGGGTTTTGTCCCATCGAACATCGTGATGGAAGACTACGTGGAGCCAGCCTTGAAATATTACTCGATCATGCTTTCTAAAATAGCACCCTATTTTTTTTCCGAATCTCTCATCAAATTGGTCGCATTTCAGCAGCTCGTCGTGACGAAAAATTACCAAATAACGCGCCACGATGCCCGGAAAAACCGCGACATTGATTTCGTGAAGAGTTGCATTTCTAGGATAAATGCTCCTGTGGATCTCGTCTCGCTTATGAGCACGTGGCGGGCTTTTGATCTGTGTTTGACAGCCCCGTCCTTCGTGAATCCCGTGCTTGTGGGTAATATCAGGAAAAATTACTGCCAAGTCGGTAAAAAGTTCTTTGATTGCCACAATTGCCAGAAAGTCGCGTGCAAGCACAACATGATCTGGGAAAAGTCAACGTTGATGTTCGATCTCGATTCGGATGATGGCCAGCTGGCAGATGATTATGGTAAGATGCACGAAGTGCTGGAAAGCCTGGGCGTTAAATATGCGATCAAGCTTTCCTCCCTTGGCGGCCTACATCTGAATGTTGGTTTGCCTCGGGAAGGTGGCAGCACGATTTTCGACCGGAACGTGTATCAATACTGCTTGTTCAAGGAATTGCGGGAGAGAGGTGTGCGGGTGGACGACAATTCGCTCGACCCAATTCCAATATTGCGTGCCCCGTACTCCCTCCATTACAAGCGATTGACGCCCTCGATCTGCGTGGATCCCGGCAAGGTGCACCAGGCCATCGCAGCACTCGAAAGCATCGAGGCCCTTCCATTGAAGGAGCGTATTCCACGTTCGCTGGACGTGGCTTCTAAATGGGTGCTTGAATGGCACGTTGACCATTCTTCCGTGGATGCATTTTCCGATATCCTCAAGAAATGGAAAGTGGAAGCCGTTCAAGCAGTATTTCGGGAAAAGGAAAGGCCGGCCATCAAGCGGACGAACGTCGGCGAATATCTCCAGAAGGGGCGGCTCATGACAGCGGATGACGAGCGCACTTCCATGGAGCTCCTGCAAAAAGAGGGGAAATCCCTGGAGCTCGCGGCGAAGATCATCGAGATGCAAAAGAGGAAGGAACCGGACATCAAGGAACGAAAATCACCCGAGAAGGAGATTCTCCTCGAAACGCACGGTGATGTGCCGCGAAAGATCCTCGAAATATCGCCTCCAGCGGTGTTCCTCGTCATTGACAACGCGTCCACGAAGGAAATGCAAGAGATCACGGGCATCGCGCCGCTCCAGGTCCGCACGACGTGCAAGACGACAGATGAGGGCATGGGCTTGCTCTTCAAGGAATCGGGCTTGCTGAAACGATATGGCCAGCGATGGAATTGCAATACGATCTACATCGGTGGCTTGTACACGGCGTACAACTATTGTGGTTCCGCCGATCTCGTCGTTGCCTTGAAGATGGAAAATGTGTGGGACCGGGATATGAAGATATTGACCGAGATGGACAAGCTCTTGCAGGACTACCCGAACGATCTCGTCGTCGCCCACTTGCTCGGCCTCGATTTCTGCAAGGACAGCGGGGCTGACACCACCGGCGCGCTGCTCATGTTTAAAAGAATCGTGAAATCGGTCATCGATACCGGTTGCAACCTCATCTTGAGCTCCGACCATTCGGGCGAGGATCACGTGCCATACTTCGAGATCGTGACGATCGACAAGAAAGAACTACCCATCCGTTCGTGACGGCGTTCATTTGATGATGCACTATGATTATGATCTTTAATCTTTGAACCATCGTTATGTATCACGATGGATCACGGGTATCACCATCACGTGTGCGACTATTGACTGCTTTTTTATTTCATTTTCCGAGCTGCTTCCTTCCCGTCCAATGTCGTGGATCATGGATGAAATAACCGATTTTGGTTGAAATGCCTTCAAGAAAGCTGGCGGTCAACGATAGTATAGGCGTGGCCACCCATGCAGCGCACGAGGAGCAAATCCGAGGCAACGATCGCCCGGGGGCTGATTATCGCAGCAATTGCCATTGTCGTGACACTGCAGGTTGGAATGAGCAATACCAGTGGTGCCAATACCGTGGGCAATACCTTGTGGCGGTATTATTGGGAAACCATTTATTACAGCGACGATCCCGCATCTCTTTATCCAACAGTCTTTTCGGTAGGTGACGTGGATGGGAATGGAGGCAAGGAAATCATCATGTCCTTTTTGGATCGCGTGTCATGTTTTTCTCGCGGTGGATCGCTGAAATGGGATCTTTCCATCACAGGCACCTCGATACCTGCGTTGGAACAATGTGATAGCGATAATGCGTTGG
This sequence comes from Candidatus Sigynarchaeota archaeon, assembly GCA_030587525.1. Lineage (GTDB taxonomy): Archaea > Asgardarchaeota > Lokiarchaeia > Sigyniarchaeales > Sigyniarchaeaceae > Sigyniarchaeum > Sigyniarchaeum tengchongense. The sequence continues at coordinate 4,132 of JAUQYW010000584.1, forward strand.
AAATCGTTATAAGCCACGAGAATTATTTGGAATGCCGTAAAGGGATTGATGGTCATCTGAGTTGGTCGCTCAACCTTCCTGGTCTTAATCCCGGAAAATATGCTGCGGCGGACGTTGATGGAGACGGTTTCGCCGAGATTTTCGCAACCACGAACAACAACCGCATCCACTGCGTTTCGGGATATAACGGGTCGGTGCGCTGGTCCAGCCCTACTTCGATGAGCTTAGCAACTCCACTGATTGCGGATGCAAACGGGGACGGAATTGCCGAAATCATTGCTGGGTCCTCGAATGGCACCCTCGCGTGTTTAATGGCTCGGAATGGATCGATCGTTTGGAGCACGATCTTGGGTACAGCTGCAATCGCCCCTCTTGCAGTTTGCGATGTCGATGGAACCGGGAGTCTCGGCTTGATCGTTAAAACAAATACCCTCTCGCTCGTGTACGGGTTGAATGGTACCACAAAATGGCAACTTCCATCTTCGTCAATTCCAATCGAAAGTGCGGTCATCGGCGACATCAACCGAGACGGGCAGCTTGAAGCGGTTATTTCCCCTCCGAAATCATCGAATGGTTACATCTATTGCTTTTCGGTTGAAACGGGTGCGCAATTGTGGCGGACCGCATCCTATTACTTGGGCGTCATGATGCAATTAGCGGACATAAATAATGACGGCACTTGGGAAGCATGCTTTAGTCATCAAGATGGCTTAGTTGCTCTTTCTGGAGACAACGGAACTGTCAGTTGGAATTATTTGGATTCGGACCTCACAACCGGCCTTGTTATAAGTGATATTAACGCAGACGGTTATCTCGAAATGGTTTATGCAAATTGTATTGAAGGAAAAATCTTTCATAATTATGTCCTCTGCAAGCAATTGTTCAGCTCATATTGGGCAATCCCCCCGCCATGGCCGTGCATCGCGGGTTCGGAACGCAGGACGAATTCGTATCTGGATGCTGACGACGACGGCATCCCCACGAGCCTGGAATTATCGCTTGGAACGAATCCGGCAATTCCTGATTCCGATGGAGATGGATGGGATGATGGTGATGAGATTAACAATCTTACGAATCCTCTCAATCCTAACGAAATCCCCGTTAACTTAATAGCACCAGCGAATGGACAACAGTTTTTCAATCAATCGGTAACCTTCACATGGATGAGCATTCCATCAATATCGAATTCCACTACCTTTCAGTGGCAAGTGTCGAATAGCTCGTCGTTCACGATGATCGTTGACGAAGTATCGTGCATTCCTAACACGCTAAGGGTGACTAGCATTACACGTGATATTGACCTGCCGACCGGGATCTATTACTGGCGGGTTCGACCGGTCTACGGCGCCTTGTCTGGCAATTGGTCGAGATGTTTTAACTTTACTTGCATCCGAAACCACGATCCACCAAGCCTCGTGAACGGTACGATGACACCAGCAAGCGGCGATCAATTCACCAACTTCACCTTCAGTGTCGCGTATATAGATCCGGATGACAATCCGCCTGCGAACATGACCTTGCACATCAACGGTACGATGCATGCTATGATCAAGCAAGATGCCAACGATACCAATTATGCCGATGGCTGCATTTATGTCTATACATGCCAGTTTCCGCACACCACGGCGAACTATTCTTATTATTATTCTTACTCAGATGGAAGGTTTAGCAATACGACCGTGGTTGTTAGCGGGCCTAGTGTTACAGAATTAAATTGCAGGACTCCTCAATTATTAAACTCGCATGTTTCCCCGCTAGCTGGCATCAATATGAGTATCTTCACCTTTACGGTCTTATACAAGGATGAGGATAACAATCTGCCAGTTTCGATAACGATAACGATTAATGGGAGCATTTATGTAATGATCGGTGAAGATAACCTTGATTTGAACGCTTTAAATGGAAAGATATATTCGTACTCCACACCATTACCTCTCTGGGGACGATACCATTTTCAAGTAAATTGCTCCGACGGGATCTTCGAAAATTCTACTGGATTGATTGAAGCTCCCGAACTGAACCCCTTATTATTAGAAACAATATTCGAAGATAATTTCGAAAACGGTTCCGCTCAGTGGAGCACTATTAATGGTTTGTGGCATGTTACAGGTGCGAGCAGTCGATGGCCGAATTCGTATCGATCTGCAAATCATTCAATGTGGTACGGGTCGGAATCAACTGGAATATACCGTAGGAATAGTTGGGGTGATTTGATTACTATTCAAATTGATTTATCCCAATATCAATATGTAATGTTAGAATTTTACCACTGGATGATATTAGATGATGATTATGCAGCAATCAATATCCGGCGTAATGCAGCTAGTTCGTGGAGGGAAATATCTCATTTTTCAAGTTCTAAAACGCCGTGGCAAAAATGTGTTCTTGATATCTCGCCTTATTGTAACACAGGGGCTAATGCAGTGCAAATCAAGTTTACTTTTAGTTCAGGCAACTATGGCGATTGCCGTGGCTGGTTGATTGACGATGTTAAAATATGCGGTAAATTAAAAAACTCAAAGAATTATTTACTCGCACCGACGAATCAATCAGCACTTTTCACTGGTCCAATTAATTTTTTATGGAAGAGTTTTAAATCAATTGTTGTGAGTAACTTCACCTATCAATGGCAGTTATCGTGCACCTTGTCCTTCACAGGAATTATTGACGAGGTATGGAACATTCCTAAAACTACAACAACAACGAATATCACGCGTAATATCGATGTATCACCAGGGATCTATTACTGGCGGGTTCGGCCGGTCTATGGCATGTTTTATGGTAATTGGTCCAAAGATAATTACTTCACTTGCCTCCCGAATTATGACCCACCAAGTCTCGTGAATGGCACGGTGACCCCCGCAAGCGGCAGCCATTTATCCAACTTCACCTTCAGCGCCACGTACGTGGACCCGGATGACAACCCGCCCGTAAACGTGTCCGTGCATATCAACGGCACGACTTATGCGATGTCGAAGCAAAACATTTCCGACACGAATTACACGGATGGCTGCGTGTATGCGTGCAGCATCTGTCTATCCTTTGGTTCCTATTCATATAACTTCACGGCGAGCGATGGTAAGTATTCGGTGTCAACGCAAGCATCTCAAGGGCCGGTGGTAACGAATGCCGCCCCGTCCTTGACCAACTGCTCGTTATCACTGGCTAATGGTACCATTTTAACCACGTTCACATTCGAAGCCATTTATACAGATGCCGACAACAACGTGCCCTCATATGTCACCGTTTACATCGATGCCACGCCATTCACGATGTCGAAGCAAACCCCGTCAGATATGAATTACACGGATGGCTGCGTGTACACGTGTAGCAAGCAGTTAACCGTTGGTTCGCATTTCTATTATTTTACAGCGAGTGACGGAGCGGTTTCAGCGACAACACCAACACAA
>JAUQYW010000792.1 GCA_030587525.1 Candidatus Sigynarchaeota archaeon
TTATCAATCGTGCACCCGGAAACAAGGATCAGGCATATTCCGAACCAGTTGGGCACGGAAAAGGTACTATCCTCAATCATGATGTTAGAACAAGAATATGCATAGACACCTCGTACAGTGTTACCTCCCGATGCCCCGACGAACGCGCAGTTCTTGAATCGTACGTACGCATTGGTGCCGTAGAGGTAGACGAGGTTGGTATTTGTCTCGTTGATAAGCCATCCGAAAATGAAATAAGGCTCTGCAGCCGTCCCGTCTCCCCAGATGACACCATTAGCAGCCGTGAAGTACGAGTTATCCCAGACCTCGATGATATCATGTGCTTTGTGGGGAAAGGTTGGATCGGAATGAAACACGCCATCCTCATCCCCATCTGTCCAGCCGTCGCCGTCAGTGTCAACTATGTACGGGTTCGACCTGTATGTCTGAACCTCGTCGATGTCGGCGATGCCATCGCCATCGGAATCGTGCGATGACTCGAAGGCATCAAAGATATACCTGGGCCTGAGATCCATGAAGGATCCACAGACCGTGTAATCCTCCGGCAATTCAGCTCCATCCGTAGATGGTCTAGTCTTATTTTGACTCTTTTCGAAATAATCCGAATACGAGTTGTTCTCGATCACATTTCCCGAGGCAACTACTGTTATGGCCCTTTCACCCCACGTGTCATAAAAGACGTTCCAGACGATGGTTATACCAAACGCACTGTTGAGGGTTATATGCTGCTGCAGATTGTCATCGAACACGTTTCTCCGGACAATGAATGAAGGCGTTCCGCTTGGGGTTCCCGACACCTCTAAACCGTGTTGATGACCCCCCACAAGCGTGTTATTCTCGATTAACACGTTCCATGCACCGAATACCCAGATATCGTGCTCGGTGATGTAATTTCCGAGTATCGTGTTGTTAATAAGATTGACTTGACATGCAACTTCGTATACAAAGATCCCGCCCGAAAGCCCTGCGCACGATCGAAGGATGTTGTTTTGGATGGTAATCGTTCCTAATGCTGTTATCTGTTTAACGTATATGCCAGGATACGCATCTGGGGTTACTGCTGTTCCGGCTGCGTCCAGGTAACAATTCTCGATCGTGATCGAGTTTGAATTATAAACGTCTATCCCGATCTTGTTCACGTCGAATATCTTCACCCTCTGGATCTTCACATTCTTCACGCTATCCAATTGAATGGCGCTGATGCAAGAATCCCCAGGCAAGAGTGTCAGCATGCAATCCTGGATGACCACGTATAGGTCAGTATTCCGCAAGCGGATGCCGTACGATGCGCTCCCGAATCCAATTATCATCTTATTCTCGATGGTTATTGGACTATCCACCGTGCCCTCGCCATCAAAAGCATTTTGAAGGGCTGTATTCCCATTTATATCGATAGTTGGATCCGAAGAAGCGACAAGGGTGGACTGGATCGATAGTCCTCGTTGTTGCGCTCCCGTGCTTTGATCCCAAGTCATTATGGTTCCCAGCACGAAAACTCCTACAATTAGTAGAGCCAGGAAAGGGATCAGGAAATTTCTGTCTTTCCGTGTCTGTATCATGGATGTTCGTCTCTTTTCAATAGATACAAATGAATCTTTTTCGCTTTTACCTCGAGAATACCAACGCCAGCCATACGGCAAGGATTGATTGGTTTTGGCCTCTACGAGGCTTAAGGACATATCACTTTTTTTTATATAAAAACTTATATTAAATCGGGATTCACGCCGCGATAATGCCAAGGAACCCGAGCGCGTACCACGCGAAGCCCACACCGATAGCCAAGGTCTCGGTGCCCTCAGTCCATACCACGCCGGGGAACCAAACACCCTGCCCATTGAAGAATGCAAGGATGGCAATCCATGCGCATATACACGCGGCAGTCATTGCCAGGCGTGCCGCGGCATGGTTCTGGATCATCTTGCCGGCATTATCTTTGTCACGACAGCAAGCGATAGCGAGGATGGCTGCCGCGATCGCTGCCCCGATGATGCCGACCGTGCAAGCCTTCACCGCGAGCAGCAACATGCTGCTACCAGGATCCAGCAAAAGCGTCACGAGTGACGCGTAGTCGGTCGTGGAGACTCGCATGCCGAGCTGGATCGTGGTGATCGTCGTCGCCGCGAGGGGCGAGACCAGTGCGATGGCGGCGCAGCCTCCGATGGCAAGGGTCTTTCCCCCGATCGCTGAAGGGTCGCGCAACTTGGCAGTCAGTACCTTGACGCGCTCGACATTGCGGATCTTGAACAAGATCAATGCCATCAACAACCATATCGTGCATGTTAAGCCACGTGATAAGTTCAGCGTGCTCAGCCCGCCGATGGCAGTCCACGCGCCGCTAACGCCGCAAAACAGCGCCCCGGCGATCATGGGTTCGATCGTGAACCGGCGACTTTTCCCGGGTTCGGCATTCTCGGCGGACTTTTGGCTTGCCAAGGCCAGAGCGGATCTCCCCGTCGTTGCCGCGATGATAACGGCACCAAGTCGCACGAGGCGGGCAAGCTCGGGCGACGCTAGCAAGGGATATACCGAGAAGAACGCCCTGGTGAGCAAGCG
>JAUQYW010000795.1 GCA_030587525.1 Candidatus Sigynarchaeota archaeon
TGATTTCGCGAAACCCGTGAAATGCGACCATTGCGGGTTCCTCCTCGTCCGCATTTGATCTGATCTGGTTTGACAGGTATGCGCATCATTTCTTCTTCCTCTTTGCTCGACGCGTGGAAACAAGCCGTGCAAGCCATCAAGGAAGAAGGAAAACCCGCGACAGACGACAACCAGCCAATCCGCGAGTACATGGATCTCTTTTTGGAAATTAATGAGCCATGGCTCGATCCGGCAATTACCAAGGCCGATCCAGCCATGGCCGCGTGGATGCACGCGAATTTTTCGGAAAAAAAGCCCGTATCCGAGCTTGGCAACGCAAAGAGCTATGCGACGCGGTTGTACGATTACAACGGGAAGGATCAACTCGCCGGGATCGTCAAGAAATTGAAGAGCAAGGCCGAGACTAAATCTGCCACGATCACGACGCTGATGCCGAACGATGATTCGACCTACGTCCCTTGCGTTTCATTGCTCGATTTCAAGATCCGGGACAAGAAATTGCTCTTGACCGCGACGTGCCGGAGCCTGGATTTCGGGAAAAAAGCCTTGCATAATTTCGTGGAATTGACGACCATCGGGAAACGGGTTCAAGAGGCTTGCAAGGTGCCCGGGCTTGAATTGCACGTGCACGTGGTATCGGCTCACATTTACGAGAATGACATGGTATCGCTATGAAGGTGAAGCACAATGGGAGAAGAATACTGGTTTCGCCAGTTGAAAGCGAACGGGAAAGGATATTTAGATCGCATCGACACGATCAAGAAAATTCTCATAGATACCCGGGGTTACGTGTTTGAGAAGCCCGAGAACGAGCCCGTCATCATCCTTTTCTCCGGGGGCATGGATTCAACGACGCTCATCGATCTCGTGATCAAGCAATGGCAGTCCAAGGTTATCTTGCTTTATTTCCGGCGGGATTCGCGGAATCAGACATACGAGGAGCAAGCCGTGGACTTTTTTCACGAGTTCTACAAGAAACGTTACCCCAACAACATCCTCGAGCTCTTGAAGCTGGACATCCAGATCCCGTCCCGCGTGAACAAGGAGTACATGGACAATGCTCGCAAGAAGGTCATGGGGTTGCCGATGCGCAATGCAACCATGTGGGCAAACGCGTTTACCCAGGCAATTTATATGTCCGGCAAGTACACCTCAACAATTCGCACGGTGCTGTGTGGCTCGGTCGCAGAGGATAGCAGTTCTCCTGAATCAGGGTATTTGTCAGTTATATCAGGCTGTCTGCATGCATGCATTTGTCTTGGTGTTTGGAACCTTCAGCTCAACGCACCGCTCATGGACAACTCGTTAAAGGTTGGTGGTATGACCAAGAAAGATCTCGTCGAATATTGCAAGGCCCAGGGCATCCCGCTGGAAAAATCCAGGTCGTGTTTCGGCGACACCAAAGAGCCGTGTGGCGAGTGCTTGGCTTGCAAGTATCGAGAAGCAGCATTCAAGGCGGTGAAATGAAATGGTAGAGATACTGGTCACGACGACGCCGGATTCCCCGTTCGTGCCGAGCATCAGCAAGATCGATGCGGTCTCGGGCTTCCGGTTCAACACGGGGTACAACCTGAAGGGTGACAAGAAACAAGCGGTGCTCGCGTTCAAGCAAGCCGTCGGCACGAAGGACTTGTGGGTCGACCTCAAGTGCCGGGAACTCAAGCTCACGAACGCCGTGGACATCGTGCCCGGGAACCAGGTCTTGGAACTCAATCACAAGGTCACGGCGAAGTTGCCCGCGGTGCTGTACTTCAACGAGGGCAAGAAATACGTGGAAATCGATCAGATCAACGACGGCAACAAGCTCCACGTGCGCGTGCCGAAAGGCCGGCCGGATTTCAAGATATCGTTTGGCAAGGGCACGTCGTTCAACATGCCCGATGCCATGGTCATCGACGAGTATCTCACCCCCCGGGACGTTGAATTCGTCAAAATCGCCCGAGACCTCGACCTGCACAAGTATTGCTTATCCTTCGTCGAGGATACGGGGGATATCGAATCCATGTTGCGGCTCGACCCCGAAGCGGAGATCATCGCGAAGATCGAGAGCATCCGAGGCCTCGAATTCATCAAGTCCGGATACCGGGATTTCAAGGACCGCGTGCGACTCCTGGCTGCACGGGGCGACATGTACATCGAGCTTGACCGCCCCCACGACATCTTGAAAGCGTTGCACGACATCATCGGCGCGGATCCCAATGCCATCGGGGCGTCCCGGCTGCTGCTCTCGGTCGTGCAACCCGGGAACATGCCGACGTGCGCGGACATGTGCGACATCGGGTTCTTGCTCAAGCTCGGGTACAAGGCCTTCTTGCTCGGTGATGAGGTCTGCGAGACTGAGGCGATCTTGAAATCGGCGATCGGGATCCTCTTTGCCATCCAGCAAAGTTACGATGCCGGCAATTTTTGATTTTTCTGTTCTGATGATCATGCGAGCGAACGCTGCAGCGGCCGTGACTTGTCCCGAAACGAGTGCGGGGTGGGTAAAACACGCGTCCAATCCCGTGCTCGGCGGAGACCTAGGCACCGTGTTCGATGTGAGCGTGCTTTATGACGGCAACGGTTATCGCATGTGGTTCTCGTGGCGCCCGAAAAAAAACATAGCTCTCGTGGAAAGCAAGGATGGCGTGCATTGGAATCGCCCTACCGTCGTTCTCGGGCCTAATCCTGGCAGTGGCTGGGAAGATGATCTGAACCGGCCGGTCGTGTTATTTCACGAGGGATCGTTCCGTATGTGGTACACGGGTCAAGCCAGGAAGCACTCGTGGATCGGCTATGCCACGAGCCCCGATGGGATTACGTGGGGGCAGGCAAGCACCCAGCCCGTGCTCGCCCCGGAATTGCGGTGGGAAAAACGATCGCTCATGTGCCCTCACGTGCTCTGGGATGATACCTTGCACGCGTTTCGCATGTGGTATTCGGGTGGCGGCCAATACGAGCCGGTTGCCATCGGCTACGCGACGAGCCCCGATGGCTTGCATTGGACGCGCCTCAAGAAGCCCGTGTTTACCCCCGCGAAGGATGCCCCGTGGGAGCGGGAGCGGGTCGCCGCGTGCCAGGTGATCAAGTCGCGGGACTGGTTTCTCATGTTCTACATCGGCTTCTCTGACATCGACCACGCGCGCATCGGCGTCGCTCGTTCCAAGGACGGTATCTTTGGCTGGGAACGGCATCCATCGAACCCGATCCTCGCGCCTGGGAAGGGGACGTGGGACGGGGACGCGTGCTACAAGCCGTATGCCATTTTCGATGGCTCCCGGTGGTTATTGTGGTACAACGGCCGTCGCGGCAGTGTTGAGCAAATCGGGCTCGCGACGCACGAGCGCGAGGACCTCGGTTTCTAAATATCAATATAGAGAATATATAAAGTCGCGGTGAAATCTCTATATTCTTATTTTTATAGCCTAGAATTAAAGCCGAGAGCAATAAACCGCAAGTGAAATGACATGAAACTCGAATCGTGCAGATCTTTCAAGATCAAGCAGGTTAATTTAAATAATGAATGGTCGATTGAAACAAGGGAAGGGATCCGAATCGGGGGCATCCTTGAAAATGAAACGGATGATGGCATCGAGCTTTTTATTCATCGCAATAGTCATGAAATTGTCTTCGCCCTGGAATTAGATCGAAGCGAAAGAAACGTCATAAACTTCCTCGTTCCGCGAGGCGACATGCAAGACGGCGCTAATGGTCTTACCCCGGTTGGTCATCTTACACGGCAAGCCCGCCTCTTTAAGTATGGTTATGCATTTCACGCGCCTTTAGATGTTAACTTTGGCGAAATCAAGGAGTCGTTTATTGCTCGAAATGTTCGTATTTGCCGTTATGAACGAGAAATTGCCGTGATCAAGAAAACCATAGAGACGATCCATGCGGAGATGGATTCACGACTGGGACGCCTCGATTGTATCTTCGTACTAGGCATTGCCATAGCGATCACCATCCTATTTCCAAGGCTTGATGCGACAACGAAAGAGATTGACAGCATACCTTTCATTTTAGTTTCATAGGTGATTCCTTGGTTTAACCAGGACAATAAAGACGAAAAAAATAAAGAATTGTAGCCGAAAGCGATAAACCGCACGTGGAATGATATGAAACTCGAATCGTGCAGATCATTCAAGATCAGGCCAATGAACTACAAGAATGAATGGTCGATTGAAACAACGGATGGTAGACGAATCGGGAGCATACTAAAAATTGAAGGAGTTAACGTTATCGAGTTTTATATTCTTCGTAATAGTCATGATATTGTTTTTGCCCTGAAATTAAATCGAAGCGAAAGGAATCTCATTTATTTTTTTTGTCCGCAAGACAACATGCAAAATAATGCTGATAGTCTTAACCGGGTTGGATATCTAATGCGGCTATCCCGATTCTACAAACACGGTTACACGTTCCACCTTCCTTCAAGCGTTTCATTTGGCGAGATCAAGGAGTCATTTATCGCTCAAAAGGTTCGTATTTGCCGCCTTGAACGAGAAATTGCATTGATCACGAAAACTATGGGGTCGATCATTGCGGATATGGATCCACAACTAGGAAGCCGGGATTGTATCCTTGTACTAGGCATTGCCATCTCGATCACCATTATATTCCCCATGCAAGATGCGAAAACGAGCGATCCTTACGTACCGTACGTTTGCTTCTCTACCATGACAAAAAAAGGGAGCTTACTAGGACAAAAAAAAGAGAATGAAATTAGAATTGACGTCGAACGCAACTAAAAGCACGTGAAATGGCATGACCCTTGCATCGTGCAAGACTATTAAGGTTGTAGACCTCACGTTCAAGATTTTCGAGGGCACTCCTATTTCCAAGTATTCCATTTTGGACGGGGACAATGAATTAATTGATGCATCAGCAATCGGGATACATCAGCAATCGACGCGTGAAGAAAGGCTTGAAATCCCAATTTTTCTTTGATAAAACAAGTCATGCAAATTATATCATGGTCGAGGTGAATGCCTTTAACACCAGGTATCACATGTTCAAGGATCAACAAGAAATTGCGTCATTTCATCGAGGGATGGATCCCATCGATCTCACGATGGATATCTCGTTAAATAGCGATGATGCAATGCTGCTGCTTGGAATTGCGCTTGGCATTTTTCTCCGTTTCTGAGTATCCTCTTCTTATCGCGCATCGCGTGGTCACTTATAAATACCGGCCGCGAAAGATTGTGTTTCAGTTGTGTTACTTTGGCTAGAGATGCATATCTCATGTCAGCAATCTTAGGACCGATATTGCGGTTTTTCATAAAAAACGCGGGAAAGAAAGCATTGCCCCAGATCGATGGGAAGATCGACGTGAAGGGGCTTTCCGCGCCCGTGGAAATCATCAGGGATAAATGGGGCATCCCGCACATATTTGCGACCGACGAGAAGGATGTCATATTCGCCCAGGGCTTCGTTCATGCCCAAGATAGGCTATTCCAGATGGAATTGCACAGGAGGATAGCATCAGGACGAATTTCAGAATTCTTAGGCAAGGCTGCGTTGGACACGGATCGCGCGACGCGCACCTTCGGGTTTTACCGGCTCGCGAAAGCATCCTTGGCAGCGATGGACGACAATCTCAAGGCACTCATGACCGCATATGCGGATGGTGTAAACGCGTTCTTGAAGCATCCCGCGTCACGGTTGCCACCCGAGTATGGCTTGGTAAAGCTCAAGCCCGAGCCTTGGAAAATTGAAGATAGCGTCGCATTCGGTCAATTCATGGGGTGGCAACTTAGTGGCGAATGGAAGATGGAATTGCCCCGTTTCAAGGCCAGCGTGATCGGCAAGGAGAAGCTGGACGAGCTGGCGCCCGGGTACCCCGCTGAAAATCCCTCGGTAATCCCGAAAGGGATTGATGTCAATGCAGCCACCAAGGGACCATACGTGAAACGAGGCGGGGGATCCAACGCGTGGGCGATTTCCGGATCAAGGACCGCATCCGGGAAGCCCATTCATTGCAATGATCCGCACTTATCGCCGTCAACACCATCCATCTGGTACGCTTGCCATCTATCTTCGGGCAGCGGCATCGATGTTACCGGCGTGAGCCCGCCGGGTATCCCGTTCATCCTCATCGGGCACAATGCACACTTTGCATGGGGATTCACGGTTGGCATGGTCGATGCCGAGGATCTCTTCGTGGAGAAATTCAATCCCGACAACCCGACGCAATACGAGTACATGGGGAAGTGGTGCGACGCCGAGATCATCGAGGAAAGCATCAAGATCCAGAAGCAGGAGGCGCCGTTCGTTGAAAAGGTGGTCGTGACGCGCCATGGCCCTGTCATTTCTGGCGTGGTTGGCCTTCCGGGGTATTCGCTTTCGATGTGTTCCAAATGCTTGCAACCAACGAACGCGATGAAGGGATTTTACACGCTCGCTCGCGGAAAATCGTGGGAAGATTTCGTTGCCGGCGTCAAGTGCATAGACATGGTCCAACAAAACCTCACGTATGCCGACGTAGACGGCAACATCGGGTCCTATATATCGGGCAAGGTTCCCATTCGCAAGAAAGGCGACGGGTCCGTGCCTATCCCGGGATGGACTGACGAGTACGAATGGAGCGGCGAGATCCCGTTCGATGAAATGCCGCACTGCTTCAACCCGAAAAAAGGGTTCGTGGTCACGGCAAATAATCGCCCCGTCGAGAGTGATTACAAGTATTTCTTGAGTAATATATGGGATCCCGGGTATCGCGCCAAGCGCATAACCGACGAGATATCCAGCAAGGAAAAATTCACCATGGACGACTGCAAGCGATTGCATATGGATAACACGTCCCTACCCGGCAAGGAATTCGTGAAATTGCTCGAGGGCATCAACGAGGACGATCCCGACGTGAAGCTCGCCGTGAAATTGCTGCGGGAATGGGATGGCAAGATGTCGCCCGAGTCGATCGGGGGTGCCGTGTACGATCTGTCCCGCTATTTTACCATGCGCGCGCTGGTCGAGGTGGGCTTGGAAAAAGAATTGGCAACCGACCTGCTCGGAAGGGGATTCAACACCGCGCTCGTCGCGTGCACGGAATTGTACCACACCGACCCGCCCATCATGTTTAGGGTGCTCAATAATCCAGATTCGTGGTGGGTCAAGCAAGCCGGCGGGAAGGAAGCATTGCTCAAGACCGGGCTGAAGCGGGCAGTCGAGTGGCTGCGCGATAACGTATCGAAGGATCCCGCTGCGTGGCAGTGGGGAAAGGTGAACGTGATCACGTTCCCGCACGCGTTTGCCATGAAAAAGCCCATGGACAAGGTTTTCAATGTCGGACCATACCCGATGGGCGGTAACAAGCACACCGTGCTCCAAGCAGGGAATGCGAACGACGAGCCGTGGGGCCAGAAGACGTGGATACCGAGCTACCGGCACATCGTTGATTTCTCCGACATAAGCAAGGCGGAATTCATCTACGCTCCCGGGCAAAGCGGGAACCTGGCGTCGCCCTACTATCGTAATTTATTCGATCTCTGGCTCACTGGGAAGTACATCCCGATGCTCTGGACGCGAGAGCAAGTCGAGAAGGAAGCTGGTGCCCGCTTGATCCTTGTCTCATAATCGAAACCTTTTTTTCCTTTTTCCTTTGCTATTTTTCATGCTCGTCGCTATCATCTTCTTGATCGGCTTGGCGATTGCCACCCCGTTCAACAATTATATATTTTGAGGAAAACGCATGATTGGTGGGAATCTTCGCCGGATCACGTTTGTCGCCCACGGATTCGAGACCGCCGAAAGAGTAAAATAGCTGAAAATGCCTTTCAATCGGTTAGGGGTCATTTTCGTTTATATCTATTCGTGAAATGTAATGGTATCCTCAAGCAAGAAAAGAGGAGGACAATATCATGAACAAACATTATCAGTTAATATATCTCGCGGCCGTCATAGCATTACTCTCGATGGCAGCTTGCATGGTCGCGGGATCAGCAAGCACGCGACCCACCGAATCGCCAGGTGACGAGATCGCGCCGGGCGTTCGGTTCGCGTGGAATGTACAATGGGGCATGGCCGAGCAATGCGACTGGTGCTATGACGTGTGCTCGGACGGTACCGATATTTACGCGTGCGGGACTGTCAACTGGACGTACGAGGGCGGTAAGTGGCAGTTTGCCCTCGCAAAGCTAACATCAGACGGCGACATCGTATGGATGCAATCGTGGGGGGACCCAGCCGCGTATTGTGTTCTAAGGGTTATGACGGCGGATGCTATGGGCGTTTATTTCATGGAAGTGTGGTATTACAGTGGCAATTCCACCTGCATCTATGCCCTCACCAAGTGGAACCCGGACGCCACGGAGGCATGGCGCGTCGTGCTAGATGGTGATCACTATATCGATAATATCGTTGCGGCGCAAGGTGCCGTGTACGCGTGCGGTAGCAGCAGTGGCATGCTAGAAGTCAGCAAATACGACGCGGCGACCGGCTCGCTCTTGTGGAACCAGACGAGCGGTTCGTGTGCTCCCATGAGCGCGTTATACCACGTGAGCGCTGACAATGCAGGTGTGCCATGGGTGATCGGGTCGAATCTCACCGGACAGCTCCACGTTTCGTGGTGGAATTCGACGCAAGAGCCCACGTATTTCAACAATTCCTTGCAGCCAACTTCGACCGATATGGGCGGTTGCGGGATCTGGGTCGATGAGGATGACGTGTACGCGTGTGGTGGTGCTCGAAACACGTCATCTTCATACCCAGGGAACATCATGCCCGTCCTTGTCAAGTTCGCGAAGAACGGGACCATTGCGTGGAACCGGACGATTGCCTGGCCTATGTACGAGATTAGTGGTATGACCGGGCGACACCTCGCCAGCGATTCGGAGATCTACATCGTAGGACCGAACGAACTGGTTTATCCTAACATCACCGGCAACCTCGCTTGCTTCGGCAGCGACGGCATCCAGAAATGGAACGTGACCGTGCCCGGCACGACCTCGTTTTACACGCCCTACAGCGTCTACGCTACCGACAAAGCCTTGTATATCGCGGCGAACGATGGTAATCAGATGTCAGTCGTCAAGCTCGACTTGCCCGGTTCAGGCGGTGGTTTATCGCCCGTGGAGTTGGCCATCATCATCGGGGTCATCGCCGCGGTCGCCTTGGTCGTACCAGCGGTCGTCATCGCCTCGAAACGCCATTCCAAGTCCGGATCCAGTGGCGGGCGATCGAGGCCAAGCCCCGCGGGGCTTGGCGAGAAAGCATGCCCCGGATGCGGTCGTATCTTGCTTAACCCGGATGCCACGAGTTGCCCCTATTGCTCGCGACAACTGTAGAGGGCCATGGATCACCCCCTATAAGCGGGAGGGAATCATTCTTTTTTATTTTTCTTTCCGTGCCCGACAGGTCGAGCCCGCTTGATCCTGGTCTCGTGATCGCATTATTTTTCCTATTTTTCTCGTTAGCTTTTTATACCATCTCTCTATGACCATCACATGATCGTTGCTATCATCTTCTTGGTCGGCTTGGCGATCGCCACCGCGTTCAACATCGCCGGTAATCTCAAGCAGATCCGGCCCATGGTCGTCGCCTCGAAGCCACTGCTCGTCCCGTGCATCATTGGATTTTACATCGACATGGCGGCAGTGGTGAACCCGTTGATCATCATCGCATTGGCGTTTGGCTGCGGTGGTGACGTGTTTCTGCTCTGGAAAAAGACCAGCGAGAAGGCCGTGTTGTTCGGCTTGCTCTCGTTCATGATCGGGCACGTGTTCTACATCATCGCCTTCGCCGGTACCACGGGCTTTGCCGGGTGGCAATGGTGGTTCGCCCTCCTCGTCATCCCGTACGTGCTCGTGGCATTCTTGATATTCACCTTGCTGAAAAAAGATTTCGGCAAGATGAAAGCACCCGCGACCGTCTACATGGGCGTGCTTCTCGCAATGAGCGTCTTCGCGCTTTCCCGGGGATTTGCAGTAACGGGGCCGGGGTTCTGGCTCGTGTGGCTGGGATCACTCTCGTTCATCGTATCAGACGCGTTGCTCGCCGTGGAACAATTCAAGTTGAAACACGAGATCCTCAACCACGTCATCGTCATGGCGACCTACATCGCCGCGCAGCTTCTCATTGCCGCGGGCTTCGCCGCATGAATCCGGCGCCGCGGTGGAAAGGAAAAAAAGAGACAACAAAATAAAGAAAAGGCACGAATTTTTTGACTCTTATCAAGACTTTATTCAATTTTGGCTTGGATGACGCCCCTTATTTTCTTAAACTTGCCCGTGTCCAAATCATGGCCGTGCAAACCAAGCCAATCATGCATGCTTCCACGATCACGATGCCCATCTTGAAT
>JAUQYW010000658.1 GCA_030587525.1 Candidatus Sigynarchaeota archaeon
GGAGACGAAATGATATGAAAACCCTAATGGTTGGAAGGCGTAAGACGGGCTTGCCCGTACGCAACAACCAGCGAATGAGCCGGGCGGATTATCAAGGAATCTCCGAGATGCCCGCTTTCTCCTTTGGAGACATGGTGACATGATGGCTGGCACAGGGGGCTCGAGCCGGATGCGGCGAAAGTCGCGAGTCCTGGTTCCTCTGAGCAGGGGGATGGAGCATCCCTCTGACTCTTGCATTCGCCCAGGATGCCCAGATTAGCAGCCCCGGAGATATATCGGGGCTTCAGTGGGTCGAAACGGGGACCCGCCCTTTCAAGAATCAGCGGGTATCCACACCCGCTGTTCGTCGGAACCGGACATGCGAGTTTCCCCGCATCCGGCTCGGGCTTCGGATTACTCACCATAAACAATAACGACGCTATGTGTATATCAGGCAATATAAGACTCCTTCCTGCGATCCATCCAGTAGTTTCTTAACAACGGGTCGAACGGGCTTGCCAATATCCTCAGCTTTGGCCGTTTCCACCAGTCCTTATCATACCGAGTATATGGTTGCACGAGTTCTTTCCCTTGCCACGTGAACGCCCAATCGCTCCTTTCCGTGGATTTCCAGTACCGTTGACGTATCCATTTCCTGCCTCGTTTCGGGTGACGTTTTCTCGCCCAATTCCATAGTTGCTCCCACAGGCGAAACGACAAATACCCGAACGCCTTGTTCGCTTTACTCCACTTGAAGTAATTACAAAACCCGATGATCCTGTAATTCAAACCCTGGATGATGTCCACCACGTCTTTATTCCAGTTTGACCTTACATATTCATTTGTCTTTTCAAGGAATTGGTCCAGCCTCTTCCGGCTGGGGCAAAATTCCAACTCTTTGATTGACCCATCTTTGCGAAAATATCGTTGGAATTTGAAACCCAAGAATTCGATGCCTTCCGAGATGTTCACAACCTTGGTCTTTTCTGGATTGAGGTTCAGGCCAATTTCCGCTAAAAACGTCTTGATCTTTGGGATCACGTGATTGGCAAGAGCCTTCTTTGATGGCGCGAATACGATGAAGTCGTCGGCATATCGAAAGAAGAGAATTTGCTTGTTCATTCCACTCCGATTAATCGGTTTCACGTACTTCCCCGACCTTGTGAAAATACCAAATAGCAACTCCATGCCGTGGAGGGCGATATTTGCTAATAGCGGACTGATCACCCCCCCCTGGGGAGTGCCTTTCTCGGTTGCTTCGAATCCTACCTCACTTATTACGCCAGATTTTAGCCAGGCCTTGATTATTTCCTGAAACGGGCTTCTATCAATTTTCTTCAAGAGGGATTCGTGCGATATGTTATCAAAGCATTTGGAAATATCCGCGTCAAAGATCCAACCGGGGTGTGGTTTCCTACCCCGGCTGTGCAGTAATGAACTAAACATGTGGTGTACGGCGTCGATGGGACTGCGGCCAGGCCTAAAGCCAAAACTGTGCGGCTCAAATCGAACCTCCCATTCCGGACTCATCGCCAAATAGACCAGCATTTCCATCGCCCTGTCCTGTATCGCCGGGAGACCAAGTTTTCTCTTCGTCTTATCCGGTTTTGGGATCCACCCTCTTCGTGCGGGTAAGGGTTTATATCCTTCAAACTTCAAATTCTCGGCGAGTTTAACCTTGGCTCCATCATTTTTATACACCACGTTATCAACCCCTGGTGTGAAGCGTCCTTCGTTCACCTCAGTGACAAGGTGCACCGCCCATAGTCTCGCTGGTAGTGATCTTACCATCAGTTTCTGTTCTTGCTTGACTTTCCACATCGCGCCATTTCGGGTATCCTGGAAAATGCCTCGTTGCATCTTCTCGACACGTGCCTTGATCTTGGTCCACTCAATTTGATTCCAGATCAACTCACGTTGCTGGTTGGTCCGTGCGGATGCTACATCCGCCTCACGTCGTCCATCCATTAAAGTCAATGCCTCGAGTTATATTTCCATTGAAGTCACGGGTTGTCTGCTCCCTTGCGGGATGGGGAACGAGCCCCTATCCCCCGAGTTACCAGGGGCGTTCGCTTCGACCCTTCTCGTCCTCCTTGCACGCATATCCGCGTGTATGAAGGCTTTCCAGAGTTCATTCACGTGGACGTTTACTAGGCTTTTAGGGACATGCTAAACCCCGGATGCGATATGACCAGACGAGCACGTGAATGCCGTGCACGTGCCCCACGCATCATTGCTTTCTTTAGTCTAGCTGCGTGACAGCTCCCTTTCGCAGCTTCGGCTTCACGAGGCATCAAACACATGTTCACTTTGTTTCCCATGAGCCTAACTGGCTAGCCCTATCCCCTTGGGGAGCTCGGGGAATCGGTGCATTATTATGCATGCTTTAGAGCCCACACCTTTTGGATGCGAGTCCGCATAATTGCCACAAACGGTTTGGTTCCGTTGCCATCTTGGATTCCACGTGACTGCTTCTCTGGCGCACCAGCATGTAGCCTCAGGGATGTCGCGACATGTCGTCATTCAGCGGGGTACCGCCAAGCGCGTTCACGCGTGAAAGGGCCGCGCGCGGCGGGTGCATGGTGTCCATGCCCCGGTACCCGGCATGACGTGCCGCAGGTTCGATGCGTTCGTGGCGACGCGGGACTTTCCAGCCCGCGCCGGCGCTCACGGCTCACCTCCGCTCGTGGCGATAGACGTGCGCGTGCTGCGATCGAAGCACCAGGTAATCGCCCCGTCCATGTGAAGAACAACGACAAGTGATTATATAAACCACGAGGTACCACGGAATTTCTGATCGATAGATTCATCCCCCAACACCCACGCCGGGCACGACGATGAGACTCGCGAATGATGTCCAAGATTGTCCAAATTTTTACGAACTGTTAATTAACCCTCGAAAACTGGTTCGCGCTCTATTCCGGTATGCAGCGCACGAAATCAATACTTGCCATAGTAGAATCTTTAAAATTATTTTTATTGATCGATTTGGAAATGCCCATATAGTTTTTTAAATACATAATTCACTCTATTGATTGCGATATAGTTAGCTAGGATCGCGAGCGATGGTAGAGATGCCGAGGATGGACGGAACGCGACTTTTCCATTCTCCGAATAAGAATTACCGTGGTAGTATCAAGGGCGTTTAAACAAACACAAAAACATTAATTTAATAATGGTTATGAAAAAACTGAAGGTCACTTTCGTCGGTCATTGCGCCGTTGGAAAAACTAGCATCGCGAACAGGTACACGCGCAATTTATTTTCAAATCGATATATTGACACCATCGGTTGTGATATTTACATCAAGCCGGTCGATATCGGTGGCGAGGAATACAAGCTCAATATCCACGATATCGGCGGGCAGCTTGAATTTCGTGATTTCCGCCGAAAATGCATGGACAATGCCGACATCGTGCTGATCGTGTTCGCACTAAACGAACCGAGCTCTTATGACATTTCAGAATATCTGGACGATATCGCGGCCATGCCGTCGAAACCCTTGTTCGCTCTCGTCGGAAATAAGCTCGACCTGGTTTCTAAGGACAAGATCGACTTGTCGGGCATCAATGCCATTGCCCAAAATCATGACACTCCCATGTATCTCGTGTCGGCCAAGGAAAACGTCATGATCCAAGAGATGATCATTGACCTAGTGAAGAAATTCATCGAGAAAGGAGCCCTCGACGTTTCAAATGAACTAATATGAAACTAGCACGCCAACGGGTAGTTGGCGCCGTGTCTTGATGTCCATACTCAAGATTTCTTTATGATCTTCACTCCAAAGCATGTTAAATGAATCTTTAGAAGCGTTCGATGGAGACCCCGTATTATTGATAGCGAATGAGGTAAACG
>JAUQYW010000691.1 GCA_030587525.1 Candidatus Sigynarchaeota archaeon
CGGCCAATGGCTTCGTGTGGTTGTCGTATTTCACGGCACCGGGATGGTATAACATCACGGCAGGCGCGATAGACGCCGCAGGCAATGTTGGCGAGACCATTGGTGGATACTTGGTGCTGGTTGACAACACCGGGCCAAGAATCACGGCGTTCATCGAACCCCAGTTACATCCCCAGCTATTGCTGAATGTGACCAGCAGAATGCTGTCGTTTATGATCAACGCAACGGAAGACGTGTCCAACATCACGGGAGCCCAGTTCTTCATCAAGAACTACACCGGAAGCGGTGACCAAGGCCTTGTTCTTGCATGGCAATCGACTTGCGCGGCCGGATCACGAATGGTGAGCATTAGGGCAAACGTGGATGTGAGTGCTTTTAACGACGGCCGTTACGAGGGCCGGTTCGAAATCGAATCCAGGGGCGGCATCACGGCATCTTCATGGTGCCAATTCATTCTCGACCGTGCTCCTCCCGTGGGAACCTTCGTGTTGCCCACGGCTGGAAGCGTTCTATTCCGCACCTTGAATGCCGTCATTCAATGCTTCGACACGTCGGGAATCCGGAGCGTGGAGGTTTATGCGAGTGGCGCATATCTGGGCGCTTGTGGGCCGCTTCCTTCGATGCCTAACACGTGGTCGCGATTGGTGACCTTCAAGGAGGATTTCGAGGGCAACCTCACCGCGCGTATACACGATTATATCGGCAACTGGCGTGAAATCAGTGTCTCGAATATCTCGATCATAGGCATCCTTCACCAAGATATTAATCTGACGTTCGCGGGTGTCTATGGAAGCACGTTCACGACAAGCGGGACATTGCCCAGTGCTGAATTGAACAACTACCACGCGGTTGGATATGATGGCGTGCAAGTGCAAATGTCGTATCATTCTTATTCTAACACGGATGTTTTACCCTTTACCCTAAATTTCGACTTCACCACTGCGGCACCAGGCTGGATAGCAAATCTTGGTAACTCCGATCAAACCGTTGCATCACCGAAATCTGGTTGCTTGAGATATAGCGGAAACACGGGCTTCTATGTCCCAGCTGAATATCGAACGATGATCGAGTCCGTCGAATTCAAGGTGCGGTCCGATCCCGACGGGGTTGCCGATGTCTTTCTCTTGAATGATTACACGTCCCCTGGAGAGCCCATATTTAGATTCAAGGTTGGGAACAGCGGGGTCTCCGTGATAAACCTCGGTACCATCGGATATGGAGCACCTGGTTCCTGGTACGCGATAGCCGTCAAAAACATCGATTTTGAGTTAAGAAAGGCGGATATTTTCTTTAATGGTGCTTGCGTCGCCAAGGATCAATCATTCGAGAATGCTTTGGGAGGCAGGAGGTACAGAGGAGGAGTAAACCTCGCTCTCGTAAAATTCTTCAATGAAATCTATCCTTCCAAATCCACGTGCTTGGACGACGTGAAAATCGCTGGAAAATCACCGGTAAATTGGATCCCGATTGGTATATCGGCATTAATCCCGACTGGAGGCAGTGCTGATGAATCATGGCAAATTACCTGGCAGACAGAAGCTCTAGATGCCAGCACGTCCACGAATTGGCTACCTGTAAGTCTTGATGCGTTCCACACGTATGACACGGCGCAGACGAGAAATCTCGGCACACTTGCCCAGCTCGATGCGGATATGGCCTCGGAGGTCGTGATAATGACGCCGAAGAAAGTAATCAACCAGATCGGGCAATTCATACCATCGACCATTTACATATACAAGCAAGAAGTAGCGGGGAGCGTGAGCGCGTGGATCCGGACCGTTGCGTGTACCAATTACTTGCCCTCGCCCTCTGACACGGCCATCCCCCTCCGTGCAATGCCCGTGGACCTGAATCAAGACGGCATCGATGAGCTGGTCGTGCTCACGAGCAGGCACTTGATCGTCATCAAGAATTTGATGGCGGTGCCCGAAATCTCGACCATCGAAGTATCGAGCGGGGGCGTCGCCAAGGATGTCGAGTATTCCGGGGGAAAATTGCATGTCATCGACGGGGAGCAG
Source organism: Candidatus Sigynarchaeota archaeon (assembly GCA_030587525.1). Classification (GTDB taxonomy): domain Archaea; phylum Asgardarchaeota; class Lokiarchaeia; order Sigyniarchaeales; family Sigyniarchaeaceae; genus Sigyniarchaeum; species Sigyniarchaeum tengchongense. The sequence continues at coordinate 2,019 of JAUQYW010000691.1, forward strand.
ATCAAGCACATTTCGTACGATGCTTCCTTGCCCGTGGCCAGTAGGTTGATCCTGGGCATCGACACCATCATTCCCGGCGGGCAACTTGTCGGTCTCGATGCAGCGTTGCTGGATTCGACCAACACGAGCTCCATTTGCCTTTTCTATGCAACCTCTTCTTCGATTGGATATATTGACGCGAATAATGAAAAACACGAGATCGGGAACACGATATCAACGAACAAGCTGATGGATGCCGGGGATATCGATGGGGACGGGATCGCCGAGGTCGTCGTGGGCCTGGATTACCCCGGTGGGGGTTCCCGCAGTGCGCTCGCGTTTTATGACCGGGTTTCCATGGATGAATGGACGGCATATCAAATCCATGATTATGGCCAGCATGTCGATTTTTCGAGAATGTCGATTAAACAAGCCCTTGCCACGTGCGGGAATATCGATATCTTGGCAGCTTCTTCGCAAAATGTCCTCGATTTCCAGCTCAAAAATGCGATAACAACGACGACAACGAGCGCGCAGCTGGGAAATCTGGGATCTCGCACTATGCAGCAAGATGGTGGCTTGTCATCGGAAACTTTACAAAGTTTTTCATCATTTACCGGGCTGAATCAAGCGGGTATCGAATCGTATGCAGTTTCACCAGGGAATTACGTGTTTGGAGCCCCCGATTTGACGCCGAACACGTTCAGTGCCAGCGGGATGCTCAAGAGCGTCGATATCCTCCCTGATGCATCATGGACTCGCAGCGTATTGCAGAGCTCGAGCAACATCAATGCCCAATCTGGTCTTGGATTTGCACAAGCCGGATATACGACTGGTTCCTTGACCGGTGCCGTCGCATACCGGAATCAATTCACGGGTTCCGGGGCGATTCCTTTCGATTCCGGGAAAATGCCTCAAGGCATCGTTATCAACGAGGTGAAGATCGGTGCGACCCCGCAAACCGACATTATCGAGTTGTATAATTATGGTGCTGCGGTGAACCTGGACGGGTGGAAGGTCATCGTCCCGGACAGGATCCTATCACTTCCGAGTTTGGTTTTGGGCTCGGGCCAGTTCATGTATCTTTATTCGAATACAGGAACCAGTTCGGGTCTCACGCGGTATTTCGGAGTGAGTTTCTTCCAAACGATAAAGTATGAACTCTGCGTCATTCTTGCCAATGCCCAGAAATGCGTCGTGGATTGCATCATCTCCCCTGGCTTGGATTTGAAAGCCATCGCGGAGTCTCGTTCTTCATGCATGACGCTGCCGGCTGATCCGATGGCTGTGTGGAGCGATCCCTACAACATGTGGGAATACGCTTATGGATATTATCGATATACCGACCGGGACACGAACTCTCCTGCAGAATGGTCGCCAAAGGGATTTAGTACCTCATTTTTCTATGGGCTTAACCCGGACTATTACCGGGAATTTCCGGGACAACGAGGTGTTTCACCATATGCCTATGACCCATTATCGGACTATGGAAACGATGCTCGCCAATACGGCACTGCATTTCCGTTGGCTCATGGACCAGACTATGGAAATGCATATCTTGACGGGCAAGAATACTTGTTCGACGGAGATCTTGCAACAGGGCCAAAGATATCGCAAACCAGCAAGATATCCGGGACAAATACGTATTGCATCGACCTCTATAGATCAATGGGGGAAAGTAGCAGGTATGGTTTTATCTGTCGTTCTGGCTCGAGTGGCCAAGTGTCCTTCGATTCAGAATGGTTCCACGCGGGAACAGGGGGTTATTCTGAAGGCGTTCGGGGGCTTGGTTGGAGCATCACGACGAAGGACTATTTGCTCGGTAGCGGGATTGCGACCCGTCTCGATGACGCCGTCAACATGAGCTCAGCAACAGTCTCGTGGGGCACTCAATTTTCTTCCCCGCCGGGTTTCACCGACGACATTTATTCGCACCAGATCACGTCGTATAATAATGAGAGCTATCTCGATGAACCAATGGGATTAGATTTTGACCTACGAGACCGGCTCAGCGCATCATATCTCGGAAGTATCGACGATGGGGACGCCGTATTAACGCTGACAGTGAGAGCCTTCTCTATATACGAGCATCGAGCTGAATATTGGTACCAGCGCGCGGACGGTCAAAATGATTTTGATGGTTTTATAAGCTATTACATTCTCGTGCCGACGCGCGTGTATGTCGGTAATTATTATGACTCGCTAACGTGGCAGGAGCTCATCTGGACTCGGCACGACGGGAATAGGTCGAATGCGCTCTGGGATGATTCGTTCGGAAATTTGGCCAAGGACGCGGGAGGGATCGCCAACCTCCTCCCTCAATATCCCGATAATGTCTATGTACCGGGGAGAGGAATTGCGAATAATAGCGCACCCGTGGTGTGGGTCGAGGCAGGAAAGGAATCAGCAAATGCGAGGGTTCCTGAGCGGTGCGCGGTCTGGAATCTACTAGATTCTTGCACGACAGAGATTCAACTATCACCCGCGCAAGCACATCTCCTCGTTGATAATAATTATCAAATCATCTTGGATAGCAGGTTACCGTATCAGACAGAAATCGAATTGGAAAACAACTATCCGTGGTGGGGGAATGGGACGGGGTTTATCACCTGGTCTGATAATCCCGCTGCAGATTCCTACTTGGGAGAGCAGAGATGGTTCCGTCCGTCGTCTTATTCGGGGTATTACAGGGCTGTTCCGGGGCGGAGAATGACATTCATCGACCAGGCATCCATAGAAGTGGAAGGTCTTGCCGGAATTAATGATATTGCTGATTACACAAATCTTTCGAATAGTTTGGAGGGTGAGGGTTACCGGGAGCTTGATTCGCAGACTTCGATACCGATAGCGCTTGATTTGACCAAGAATTTGTTCGCTAATGGTCGCCCCGAGGACATCATTGGTAACTTCAAGCATATCATCCTGGAACCCACCTTCTCCTTGCAAGGAAGTGCGGTAATCGGCGAGCCAGCGAGGGCGGGCTTGGTAGTTCCTGAAATCATGTTTAAAATAGGCTCGAACCCGTGTGGCACGTATTCGAACATCGTGAGCAACCAATGGATGTACGATCCAAGTCAAGCGATAGGTATTGATGACTCGGGGAGGCCATACAAGATCGGCCAATCACATCTGACGATGCAAGTTGTCCAGGCCGCTCAGATCGTGGTAAAAAGTCAAAATGCCAACCGAACTGATCTGTACTTCGACCAGACTGATTTGATTAAAAACGTGTCGGGCATGAATAACGATATCGTGACTTTACAGCTCGATCTGGCAGATATTTTCAACATAGGCGGTTATTCAATTCACGATTACGTCACGGCACGAGGTATATTGCAGCTCGAAGTCCGTTTCAACTCGACAGTTCACGTCAAGATCAAAGACTACCCGACCTCCTGGCCATCTCTTCCTGGCGGCGCTACGGGCTATCCCATCCTCGGTAGTGGTAAATGGAACAGCCATTTCAACCTCTTCCGTTACGATCAGACCGTGACCCTCGGCGAGCTCGGCATCGTGGCCAATGTTGATGATACCTTTATGACATCGTGGCCCGCATATTATAGCGATAGCGAACACCAGGTCGCATATACCATCCCCGTTTCAAGCTTCTGCGCGAGCAATTTCAACCCGAGCAATTTCTCTCGGGCCTACCAGTATTGGTTCACGCTCGATTTCCAACCAAGGATCGGATGGATCGATTCACGCATGCCAGCGGTAACGAGCAGCACAGTCGGGTATGGCTACGAGAGCGACCCGTTCGCAACCATCGGCTCCGATAATCTTACACTCTCCGATCTCGTGACATACACGGTAGCATTCGAGATCTATGATTGGAGTACAGGCTGGCAAGCATTCCCCGTTTTCGCGGATCTGGATGGCGACACGACGCTTGACGATCTCACGACGATAGCCCGTGATCTACCGGACATCTCTTCGGGAGCAATCCGGGCATACTGCATCTTGCAAGATGATTTGAACTACGATCTGCCACGGTTGCTCTCCGCATCGAGCGGCATAAAAACCAGGCTAGCGGTCACGATGCATTGGCAGAATGCCGGGGCTTACGATTACAAGAACATGCAGCATCCCTCGATTCCTAATGCCGTGAAGCGCACCGAGGTCGAAATCCAATCGTTCGATTTGTCGGTAAAATATATGGGGAATCCCGCGCCCGTGACGGGCGCAAGCGAGGTCTCGTCGGACTCTTACACCTTCAGCATCCCCCAGACAGGTCAACTTGCATCGTCGTGGAGCGGCCATTTATATCCCGATGCGGAAACCTCGTTCCTGGTGGATATCTCCCTGGAAAACGTGGTTGTTTCGCAATTCTCGTCCATCACGATCTCGGTGGACGTGTATGCTCAATATCGAAATATAACATCGCCGTACGATCTCATCAAGCATAAGACACGCACCGTGAATCTCACGCTAGCCGATTTCGGACCTGGCGTGAATACAAGGACGATACCGGTCACGATCGATGGTAGCGACTTCTATTTAGATGGGGAGATTCCGTTGACGGCGGATCATTTCGCGACGATCGGAACCGATTTCCTCGGCGACAGGACGATCATCATCGAGGCACGGGTTGTCAGCGGCACGTGGAATGGCCTCGTCTCGATCCCGTCGATGGCTCGATTGGACGTGCAATTGCATGATCCAACCTTGGAATCGGACGCGATCACCACGGCGTTCACGTATCAATTCAAGAATGCGAGTAACGCTGCTAGTTCGACTCTCGTGGAAGAATTTTCATTTATGACCGCGCAACCGTCGCCGGAATTCTTGCTCGTTTCGTTTGAAGGGGATTTCGACCTGGAATATTGGACGGATTCACCCGAACCCGGAATGCCGTTCGCTCCTGCGACAGTGTCCTTACGCGGCTCGACGCCACCTGAGTTCATGCAATTCCTTGAACAGAACGGGGATGGTCGCGTGTCGATGGTCCAGATCTTTGATCAATCAGAAGGTGTGTGGCGAAACACCTTGAGCACGCTGGGGTCGAGCCCGATATTGCAGAAATTGGGATTGACAAACACGTTTGCATTCGTGTATTATGGTGGCCTCACGTCTGGCTTGCATCCATGCTCGGACTTCATCGATGATAACACGGGCGAGGTGAGAGCGCGGGCCATCCTCGATTTCGCGGAATTCCTCGTCACCAATCCGAATGCTACCGGGTATACTCTATCCTTGGGCGTTACCAGCGCGAATCTCATCGCATTTTGGCTTGATCCGATGAAATTGAATGGAGTGCTGAATTTCCGTAGCG
>JAUQYW010000739.1 GCA_030587525.1 Candidatus Sigynarchaeota archaeon
GCGGTGGTACCGCGATGATACATCGATAAAGAATGTTTCGGGTGACAACACGCCAGCGGGCTACCATTTCTCCGTCCTGCAGCAAGTGGACGACACGCAGATCGACTGGGTTCGCGTGCGAAAATACCAGGCGACGAGCATATCCGCAAGCATTGGCTCGGAAACCGCGACGACGCTCTTTGAATCGAGCAATTGGGCGACCTACACCAACGGAAGCTGTTCGATCAACATCTCCAGTGATGACGGCAATAACAGCCTCCTGTTCAACGACGTCTCGGCGAACGGGATCGCCCTTGCTTCATGGCATATTCCCGGCACGTGCCCCAGTTCTGGCATCGTTACTTTCGCGTTCAACGCGAGCGACACGACCCAAGCGACGTATATCTGCCTGGCGGATGGCCCATGGACCAATACGAACCGGCATATCGCCGTCAGCCTCAAAATCGAGGATAATAAGATCTACCGGCACAACGGCACCACGTGGATCAACTTCGCGAGCTTCGCGGCGAACCAGTGGCACGACCTCGAGATCCATTATAACTTGACCAGCCACATGTGGCATATCAAGATCGATAGCACGCCATATGGAGATGATTACACGTTTGCTTTCAAGGATCTCGCCACAACCGCGATAACGCACTTCGAAGTCTCGACGGACAACATGGATAGCAATTATCACTGTTTATTGGACGATATCGTGGTAGACGCCGAACCTTGATATGCCAGCGTGGATTTAAACAATCATTTCTTATTTTTTTTCGTACCTTATTGGTATTCAAATATACTAAATTTTCTTTATTCGGTGCCGCTTCAGTGGGTGCATCACGGGGTGAACCGGGCGCCAGCGGGTAGACGGTCGACATCCAGCTTGTCGGATCCCTTTGTTTTCAAGCGCAAGTAGAACCGCTCGCCTGAACAATGGATCGGTCGCAACATCAGTCGTGCCGGACCTGGCTTGCCGTCGACCTCGATCGCTAGCTTTTCGAGAAACGCGTGCTTCTCCTCGATTATGTGCTGGTCGAGGCCGGTTAAATGGAAGCCGCCTATGATGACCTTGATCGGCAGCGTGGTGAGCTCTTGCACGCGAGCAACCGTGTTTTCGAGGCCCGCGTGGCAGCATCCGAGCAAGACAGCTGCGTATTCATTTCTTTTTTCGATGATCAATGCCTGGTCGTCGAGGAAATCATCGTGCACTAACACGTTATCTTGCTCGATCACGTACGTCGCGGGATAGAAGACTTTCTCGTGGATTCGCGGGATCTCTCCCGTTGTTTTGACCGTGATACCTGCTTCGCCATCTTCGAGAACGACGAGGGGATCGACCGTCATTTCAAGGTTTACCCCGAGCTTGCGAATGATCGCCTCGTTCACGCCGCGGTGGTCCTTCACGGCTCCACGTTTCAAAAGAGCCGGGATGTCGCCCGGATCGATCGGTAGGATGATTTGCTCCTTTCCGGTCACCTGGTACCGCTTCTTGACCGCGAACGGGTGGCACGAAACCCCGGGAACGGTACCGCCCGCCTTTTCCTTGAGCACGGCGAGAAACGGCACGAGGCCGCTAACGTGATCATGGTGGCCGTGCGAGAGCACGATCCATGAAATGTCCGCGCCTTCCAGTAGTGCTGCTTGTATGTTGTTGAGAAAGGTCCTTTTTATCCCGCCAGTATCAAAAACGATGTTCACATCGCCGACTTGCACGAGATACGCAAGGCCGTGTTCCCCGACCATGCTGCGCATGAGCGAGCGCGGATACGAAAAATACGGTCCATCCTCCCCTTCGAACAGCGGGTCGACCAGGTTGTTGCAAATGACCGTGACCGTGCATGGGTTTCGTTCCATAAAGCATCACGCAAGAATTCGTCTTGATCCTTTTATGGTTTCATAACGGCGAAGTGGAACATATCGTTATATCCGCAAGGAGTTAACGACATAACTATGCCTTCGATCGCGCATTTTTTCCTGGGTTTGATGGTCGGCTATTTCTTGTTCACTATCAGCAACAAGAGATTCTCGAAGTACCATGCCATGATCTTGGCGTTCAGCAATTATATAGGACCTGACCTTGGATGGGTGCTCGGGATCGGTGATTTCACGCATACATATGCTGGGTTTCTAGTTTTTGCTTTGTTCCTCGCATTTTTTCACTCTTATTTCACGAGATTCTCGCCGGAATTCAAGAAGAGGGATTTAATTGATAACGGTTGCAACCGCGTGCCGTATACGAGCGCGTTTCTCTTGACATGCGCCGGCGGCTTGATGCACGTTTACCTCGACGGCGTCATGAACCATCAAGGAGATTTTCACCTCCTTCCTGCAATCGGAAGTTTTGACGAGTTCATCATGTCCATCAATAATTTCTTCAATTTCTGGTACGATGGCTTATTTCCAGGTGCGAACGCGGCTGTGGCATTGCTGGTTGGTATGAGCTTCGTGATGGGATTTATACTCTTCTCGTTGCATGCTTTAAAAAACCTGGTTAATGGGAAACGTTTCGTCTTGAAAATCGGAGCGTTCGTGGGCGCGTTTATGGTATTGTACTACTTCCTGGGGAGTCTCACGACCTTGCATGCCGAGGGGGGAGCGATCTTGTACGTGACGCTTTTCTGGGTTATCCCATTCGGGCTTTGCACGGCAGCGCTGGAATGCCCGGCACCACGGGCGCCACCGGTGGAAAGGGGGAAGGTGAAGCAGAAGTTCATCCCGGTGCTTCTCGTGCTCAACGTCATTTTCTGCGCCTTCTTCATCCTCGGCGGCATCGCCCTGCTCGTGCTCGTGGATGTCCTCGTTCCCCTCATTACCGGTGCGTGGGCTCCCCTTGCATCGCATGCCGCACCGATTCACGATCTGGTAGTGTTATTGGGGGTAATCTTCATCGTCATTGGAGCGTGGAACGCGTTTGCCTTCGCGTATTACAAGACGAGGAAGGACATCAATGTGAACATCATGGTTGCCGCGGGCCTCGTGTTCATAGCGGGCTTCATAAGCGTAGTCTTGATGGGCATCGCGTTCACGTCCGCTCCCGTCATCGTCGACATCATCTTCACCATATACGATGCGGGTGAAATAATAACCCCGGAGGGACTTCTCTTGGCCTTGATCGCTCTTGGTGTCGTGTTCGCGGTGCTGGCGGGATTCAACTTCGTCGTTGGAACCGGGATCATACTCGGTAGGAAAAAACCGATCCGGTTCGCGTTCATCATCAACGCAGCACTTGCGTGGACGGTCATTGGCCTGTATATCTGCTGCTTGTTAAGCCAGAATGAGGTTAAGCGGAGGCTCGAGTGAGCCACGTTTCGCAGAGCAAAGATTACAGCAAATAATCTAGCAACTTCGAGATATCGGGCAAAATCACGCCCGCCCCGGCTGATTGCAGGACCTCGAGTGACATGTTACCCGTGAGCACGCCAATCGTGAAGCAACCGGCGCCGTTTCCTGCTTTGACGTCGTAGATCGTGTCGCCCACGACGATGCAATCCTTCGGATCCAGCCCAAGTTTCGCTGCGCTCTTGAGGATCATCTCTGGATCGGGCTTGCTATTTTTGATATCATTCAAGCCGACAAAGGCATCGACCAGCATTTCCAGGTGGAGTTTCTTCAACACATTTTCGATGGCAATGTTGGCACTTGACGAGGCGATGCAAATCTTTTTTCCCGCTCGCTTCAAGGCTTCGAACACTTCTCGGGTTCCCGGGAATAAGCGGATCGATGGGATTTCTTCCAGGAAAAATGAGGCTTTCCGCGCTGCGATCGCTGCGATGAAGTCCTTATCATCGTTTTTCAAGAGGATCGACGCGATAACAGGCGTGGGCTTGCCAAACTGGGCAACGATCTCTTCTCTCGTGAAGGTGGTAACCCCGTGTTCTTTCAAGATTCTACTCCATACTTTTGCATGGGCATCATAGGAATCCAGGATGGTGCCATCCATGTCAAAAATGACGCCCTTTGTGCGATTCAACCGATTTTTGAGACTTGGAGTCTTTTCTTTCCATGTCATTGGGTTCGCCGGCGATCCCTGGTGGTAAACTCGTTGATGAGATTCATGATCGGCCGATTTTGTACCTTTTGTTACCAAAAAAAGGTGGGCCTATTAGACTTAAGGTATCAACCGGATATTTAATGATTCCATAGCCGAAGGGTTTTTAAATGCATAGCTGTACCTTACTCTAAGATAAAAATTGGCAAATTATTCAAGTTGATATGAATAAGCCTTAAAAATAGTGGTTCACGATATAATGAATAAACGGTATAACCAATAAATGGTCTAGAATATGGAATTCTGCCCAAAATGCGAAAATGTTCTCCTCGTGAAGAAAAAGAAGACAAAAGTCACGAGCAAAAAGAAAAAAAGCGAGGAGGAACAAATGCAGAAATTTTTGTATTGCCCCAGCTGCGGGTATGAAGCTCCTTTCGAGGAGGAAACCCACAAGGAGCGATACACCTTATCGGTGCGATTAGGGCACACCGAGAAAGACAAGACGCTGGTTCTTGATGAGCCGAAGAAGGACATCAAGATCACCGACGAGGAACGCGAAGCAAACGAGGATCTGTTCCAGGATCTCGAACAAGATTAAAATCTCTATTTTTAGCGTATTTGGATGTTCCTTGTCGTTTCACTTTCGAGTAAGAACTTTTTTATGGCTTTCGCGGTATCTTACATCGATTAGCTCGCGATATGATGGCTAGAGCACTGAGCAGAAAGCAAAAGCGATAGGGCGAGAGAATGTCTAGAAAGCCGGACGAGACAGGGGTTGCGACCGCGTTCAACGCGTTCACGATAGATATATTCAGGAAAGCATGCGAAACCGGGGATAATGCCTTCATCTCCCCCTTCAGCGTGGCTATGGCACTGGCGATGGTGTTCATCGGTGCCAGGGGTGCCACCGCGGGCGAGATGGCGAAGGTC
>JAUQYW010000740.1 GCA_030587525.1 Candidatus Sigynarchaeota archaeon
AGAGACCCACCACGATCGGAACGAGGATCAGCAGCCCTTTCAGCCGCATCAAATCCATCGTGACATCGACTAGGATCTTATCCCAGAAATGTTCCGAGCTAGGCAAGAACTGGAACTGGATGTCCAATGACTTGTTGAGGACGGAAGCCATGTCGATGAAAAAATCCCTTCCCGGGCCAACCATAGCGGGAATTTGCATCCAATCGCAGTATGTGCTCCTTGGGCCGTAACCTGGCCAGAGATTCACCCGCGGAATGCCCGACGCGCCGCACATCATGATGTCGAGCATCAGCGCGTCGAAACCATTGGCGAGGCCGTCACCGTTCACGTCCCTTGTCCACGTCGAGTTCTCATCGAACCTGAACTGTGACCCCGGATCGAGCACGGAGGTATACGCGTACGGGTCGGTGTTCATGCAGCCTAGCACGATCAAGCGTTCCTCGTGGGGCACGACTTTCTGCTTTTGGGACAGCAGCTTAACAAAGCCATAGGTCCAATAAGGTTCGTCTTGGCCTCGATACGCCATGTATCCATCCACCGCGAAATGAGTCCCGTATCCCAAGTCATGGGCGAACATGGAATAATCCGGGTCGCCGTCGATGTAATCTTCCATGTTATAATCCATACCGCAGTTCACCAGCTTGAATCGCAAGGATGAGTTCTGAGTCTTCTCGCCCTCGCGCGTGCCTCCTGCATACAAGTCATCGATGAGCTCGTTCCATTTGTCAAGCCAGGTATAATATAACGGTTCTGGCATGGAATTCAAGCCCCAATACCATTCCCCGAAACTGTGTTCGTCAGTCATGGAGTCCGGTAGTGTCCAGCCGAGGGTCTGATTAATATACGCCTGGATCTGTGCACGTCTCCCGACGACGGGCGTGTTCATGTCGATCTTCTCGACGTCGTACATGGCCCCCTCGATAACCTCTCGGTAGTAATAAGGTCCCTTGGCACGCGTGTCCTGCCAATCGAGGAGCTCCGCCTTGAGCATGTCGAAATCCGTGAGGAAGCCGATACCGCAACCATGCGGCGTCTGGACGTGGATGCCCCAGTTGTAGTAGAGCCACATAGTCGCGTTGAAGATGGGCGTGTTGCTCGTGTAATTACGGGGAACATAGCTCACGATGCATGCGTGGGTCTGGTTCAGCACATGCAACCTGGACTGGTAATACCCCGTGCACGTCAAGTTGAGGGGCATCGTGCCGTTGCGGGCATATTCGAGCCGGGTCGCGAGGACAGCGGGAACATTCACCAAGTGCAAGGTTGAAAAATCTGGAGACAGGTAATACCAACTGCTATAGTTGCAATAGATGTCGTGGAAATACATCCCGGTATAATTGTTGATCTCGGCTATGTTCATCTGGTCGATAATCGCCGGCGACACGTCGATCTGGAACCTGACCGGGAAAAACGGGTCAGCCAAGCTGCGTGCTGGCATTAAATCCACGGTCACATTGTCGTATGCCACGATCGGCACTGCTGGATACGTGATGCTGAAATTGGCGTTGTAGTACTGCTCTTGCACGCCGCACCAGTATTCGACGCTCGCCGAATTCGCCGTATAATGCAAGGTGTACGGCTGCGAATACCAGTCTTGATTGCCGGTAATGAATAGCACGCCAAGTACGATGGCGCCGAGAAAGGCGATCGTGCCGGGCACCTTCACGTGTCGTGCACGGCTCGCCGCGAGAACCGATTCTTTCTTGTACGGGTTCGGGATTTTTTTTGCCTCGAACAGAACGATGGCGACGACCGAAACTCCATATAAAGCAACGCCGGATATGGAAAGGATCGCCCAGATCAAGGACGTGTCGGCACGCACGAGCCATGGTGAAAAGACGACCAAGCGTGCTGCATTGAATAGTTTCCCACTCCAGGGCATTGCCAATGAAAGGATCAAGTCCAGCGTCGCAATGATGATGATGCCTATGCGTGCGCTTCTTCGCCGGATGTTGACGATCAAGAGAACCAAGCCCGTTCCCATCATACTTAATAAAGCAACCGGGAATGCCAAACTCATCTCCGCGTAGCCCGCTGTCTCGATGATGTCCGCCATGAACACGTACAAGAGATACCCGAGATGGTACACGGGACCCACGATCATGAGCAAAACAAGCCAGGGCGTGGTTTTGCTTTTAGGCTTAATGATTCCCGCTAAAAAGCATATTCCAACTCCGATGCCGGCAACGCCTCCTCCGATCAATGCACCGGTCAGTATTCCCGCTATCGCTTGAGTAGTCCCTAGTGCCGGAAGCGCGAAGTACAGAAGTATAAGAATAATGCCGATAATGATTCCCAAAGCGCCTCGAATTCGATAATCCATGATGCTCCTATCCTGTTTTCTTTAAACAATGCAGTTTGCCAATATATTTCTACGACATATTTAGTTTACACTCACACGTGTGGTTTTTGTTATGCGCTCGTTGAAGCTTGAACCTCATCGAAAAGATCTTGAAAATAATCCCAAGCCCAGGCTTTTGAGCCATCGGGTCTGACGAGCCAGAACCCGCGACAATCGTCGTTACCGGTCACGGGCTCTCGAACGGGCTCGTTACAGAATACCTGCCAATACACGATGTATGGGGCGCCCCAGGATATCCCGGTTTCGACGACGTTCGTGATGGTGCCCTGAACCCGGAAAAGGGGATTGCCATTTTCAGGCCACCCAAATTCGCCGACGTAGACATTTTTATCGCCGAATGCTGAGTTGTCCGGCATGTTCTGCGCGATGAAGTCCAGCGCTCTTCGGAAGTCGGCCCCCCGCCATTCCGTGTCCCAGCTCGAATACGAGACGAGATCGATCGTCGTGTTCGGGAGCACGCGGTTCACGACACATGGCTTTCCCTCGTCCATCGCTTGTGCCACGAGGTTCACCTCGGCAGCGTGGTACACGTGGATGCCATTTTCTCCTGCCTCGTTCCGTGCCTGGTCCACGCCAGCTTGGCGGGCATTTAGCCATGCCACCATGCCATCGATCGCGGTCTGCGTGGGATCTTGCGACGCGTTGTAGCTGCCGCGGATTGCCCAGTCGCCTTCCCAATGCTGGAAAATGAATGTCTTGTTCGTGCCGGTGAAATTCGTCAAGAAATACTTAGTCAATTCATAAAACTGGAGTTGCTCATCGTCTTCTTCCGCTTGGGATATGCCCGCGGTCCAGTAGTGATCCGAACGCCCGAGGGAATACACCATCAAGATGTAAGTTATGAACGGCTTGTGAAACACGGCCTGGAAGTACGGGTGCTGCGCCATCTCGACGAGGCTGGAAAACGATTCAGGCCACGCGGAATTGAAGGGATAGTCGGATTTCGGGTCGTGGAACCAGAGCTTGATCGTGCGCGAGCCCAGGTCGAGGATCGTGTCCGCGCCCTGGTTCAAGTAATCGCCGGTCGTGTTTCCGATGTTGTATTTTCCCGCGACATGGGTCACGCCCAAGATCTCTCGGATATTGGTGGGGATAGCAAGCCTTCTCGGCATGGAGATGCCGATGATGATCCCGGCGATCGCAGCAGCCGAGACGAGGATTAAACCGATGGTTTTCCTTCTTGACCATATGCGCATTTGATGTCACGCCGGTTTAGGGAATGCGAGGTTAAAAATTATCGCCGTCGTAGACGATTATCTTAAAGTTCGGAAATAACGCATCTAATGTCGGGACTAGCCCGGCCGGGCACGCCCAGAGATCGCCTTCCACGAGATCGGATGGCAAGGAATTGCCCATGGTCATCACTCCCAGGAGTTTTCGGGACACGGCCACCAAGGTAGACGGTCGCTTGCTCGGGTCGATGTCCACTCGAACGGCCGTGCCGTCGCTGGTATATCTTATGATGACGGGTTCCTTGCCACGGACATCCTCAACGGCCAAGCCAATTTTGAAAGGGCCGAGCGACTTCCAGCGATCGCGAGGGACGCCCAGGATCACGATGTTTTCCTGGAAGCGCAGCAACTTGGCGAGAAACAGCTGCATGTTCACGATCTGCACCATCCGCGATGACAAGAAGGCATCCTTGAGCGTTGCGCCCGCGGATCTCAAGTAATTGGACATTGGATAGGTGCCAGGAAGCGGAGTTCCGATGATTGGAAAGCCTTGCTCGAATGCCATGGCTTTTATGCCCGCGAGAAGCTCGAGCTCTATCTGCCTCTGGAGGTTCGGTAACTTGCTTGGCAAGACCCCGTATTCCGTGATATCGACGCGTGGCTCCTCCGTGTAGCGCAAGGCATAAGGCGCGGGAACTGGCACCAACCTCGCGCGAGCATAGCCGGCGACCAGGTCGCTCGCGGTCGCGACGATCACGTTCTTGAACCACGGCGGGTCGCGCGAAAAGGACCGGCTCCACCAGTCATCATCACGGAACCTCGTCAGTGGCCGGTTCTTGTTGAATGCCTCATATAAAGCCTGGATAGCAAGACGATCGGCCGGCGTGCACGGGCGCACGGTGATTTTATCCGCTGCTCGCTTGGATCCTGCGGGAATGGCGGGTATCTTTACCGCGGGGATGATACAAAAATAGGTTTCCACACATAGCTCCCAGCCCTGGTGGCGGTAGAAATTCGGGCTTCCTGTGAACAGCATGCACATGTCATATCCCTTCGCATGCAAGAAGTTTTCCGCGTTGGCGAGCAAGGCTTGCCCGACGCCCTTCCGCTGATAAGCGGGATCGACGCCCACCAGGCTCAGTCCACCGCACTTGAGCATCATCGGCCCATAATGGCACGGATAATCGCGGATCGGGCATGCGCCGAGAATCTCCTCGGTTCCATCGTGATCATGGCATGCCAACCGGATGTATTCAAGATCGTGGATCGATGCCGCTAGCGCGGGCCCCGTGTTATGCACGCGGCTGCGACCGAAGGCATTGTCGATGACCCTGCCAAATGCATCGATGTCGGCGCGTGTCGCGCCCCGGCAATAAATCCTTTCCTTGATCGGCATGATCATCCTCTAGCCTTGAAGCATCGTTCGTCCTACTTGGTTCCGGGATTCTCCGCGGCACTTCGTTTGATCGCCACGAGCTCGTCGATTTGCGCGTGGGCGACGGTCGGGTCCACGCCGTGCTTGTCGTGCAGCGACGAGATCTTGCACGTGAACAAGACGCATTTATAGATGCTTTTCACGAACAACTTGCTGTATCCTGCCATCTCGACCGATTTCTCGAAATATTGCAAGGTCTCCTTGTCAAATCCCCCGAACAATCCCAGCAATGGGAAATACACGTAAAACCCGCCAAGGGCGAGTATGACGGCGGTCAAGAACACGGCAACAATCACGCCGAAACTGCTCGCGATCACGGGATAAACGACGAGGACCAGGAAAAAACCGAGCCCCATGAAGAGCAGCATGGAAATCGCCGATGCCCCGAACGTCTGCCACTTGGCGATGACGATCTTGAAAATCTTCTTGTGGACAAGGGTGTAATACACGATCGATTTCGGGATGTTTGTCAAGATGCCAGCGTAAACCATGTAGAACACGACGCCGGATGCACCGAAAACCTGGGGGATTTTCAGGATCGCGAGCCAGAGGGTCTGGAAAAACGTGTCGTACCCCATCCAGACGAATCGTAATATCATTATCGTGTTTGCCTTGCCGGCGCCGTAGAGGACTGCATCGCCTTGGTTCAATGTGACGTTGATCATGTGCGCGATGAGATTCGCGATTATGAATGGAATTGCTAGCAAGTAATACTCGATGCCCAAGGCGACGAACGCGCTGGGCAGGATGAGCAGCATTGGCGCTAGGATGGCGACGAACATCCACGCGACTTGAACAACGAAGCGGTAGTGTTGCGAGAAATAAAATTGGGCGAGCTCCTTCTTGCCGTTCATCAGCGATTCCGTGTACAACGGCACCGGCGAGCCTGCCGATGTGCCGATATACCACAAAATCGTTCCTGCCATGCCGGCCAAGGAGCCCCAGGTCGCATACGACGGCAAAAATGTTATCGTGAGCATGAAGCCATAGAAGCCAATGAACGATCCGACGAGGCTCGGCACCGATTGCTTGATGCCCCAGTTCACGCATTTTTTCACGACAGGCCAGCCAATGTCAAAGGAAAAGCAATCCCGGACGCTGATCCCTTCCTTGGCGGCGACTTTCTTGAAAAAATGTAATTCGAGGGTGATGATGACGACGTCATCCATGTAAACGGCTATGGAATAGAAGATCGCCATGCACATGATCTCGCCGAGGCTGGGGGTGATCGAGCCGATGTATCGCCCGATGAGCAAGAACCCGATCTCGCTCAACCTCTGGAAGACGTTTCCTTGAATAAATTCGATGATCGATACTTTCGTGTATTCTTGATACGCGTTGAGCAATGACTTGAAGATGCCGAGGTAGCCGGGAAATTGTTTCATGCAATTGAGTAGCATGAACCAGATCGCGTAGGATAACGCCGTCTCCTTGGCAAAATACAATGCATAGATGGACAAGAACGTCACTTGGAAGAGTCCAGAGAAGGACTGCCAAAATATGAAGAACCGGACGAACTTGACCATCTCCCGTGGGTTCTTGATGCGGTATTCGGGGATGAATCGTTCGATGGAACCCCACGTCGCGATATCGCACGCCGTATAGACGATGCCGAAAAACGCCGCGGAAACCCCGGCGTAGCCGCTCACCTCGGGATACGGGTACAAGTATTTCGCCAGTAATCCCGACATGACGAAGCCGAGAATGATGTCGACCACGGTTAACAAGACGGAGTACCAGAACTTGGCCGTCGCGTTCGCATAGCCATGCGTGAACTCTTGTTCCTTCTTTGCCACGATGTTATCTCCATAATCAAGAATTGGCGCATGTATTTAAATTGGCCTTGTCGTTCACCAACACGACACCACCATGACCACATCGAATTCCCGAACCGAGCATCCCGTGCTCGAACAATTAACCAAGACCGTTTTTCCTCCGATACTACTCACGACCGCCGCGACCTTCGGCTGGGCCATCCGCGGCCAAGCCGGGTTCGGTGCTGTTCCCGGCTGCGTGTTTGCAGGCACCTTGATTGCCACGGCGTGGTACTTCTTGTCCACGCGAGCTGGTCCCGATAAAGCCCGGCCGTACAGTAGCGGCTGGACGATGTTCGCGATCATTCTCGGCATCGGCATCGAAGGTATGCACGGGTGGAGCCAGTGGGGAAATTGGGTCCAGGGGCATTTCAACTATGCCAGCCTCCCGATCGAGCCAGCAATGGGCTATATCTGGTGGTTCGTCGCCGCGGTGCCTTGGGGCGGAACGGGCGCTGTCTTTCTAGCCTGGACCAGGGATGGCGCCAAGATGACACCACGGTTGTGGATGCTACGCGTTCTTTTCGGTAGCATCGGGTTTTTGGTCGCACTGGTCTTGTTTTTCGCGCTACCATCTTGGTTCTTGCCTTATTATGGATCCGTGCCCTACGGCGACGCGAGCGCTTGCCACGATTGCGTGGACACGTACATCCATAACCTCACGGCTATGCTGTTTATGGGCGTATACCTGGGCTTCCTTGCTTTCGAGATCTGGCGTAAAGACTGGCAGAATGTCAAGCTCATCTTGATCGTCGGCATCATCACTGGCATTGGTTGGATGGTCTTTCAGTTCTGGATGATCGCCGATCAATTATTCGGTCATCTCTCAGGATGGAATTACTGGCGTTGTTGGGAGTCGTCGGCCGGATTCTCGATCGGGCTCGGGTATTCCGTCGCTTTCATGATGTGCAACAAGGAGATGCCAGCCAATCCCGCTGGCCAAGAAAAGAAGCACACGATCCCCGAGCGGTATCTTGGCTTGTACGCCGCGATATTTATCGGGCTTACCTATGCGATAACGAGCGGCGTTGAGGGTATATTCGCGATTTACGACTCGGAAGGGAACTCGCTTGCCTACCAGGCAATAGCCGCCACCCTCCTCCTCACTAGCCTGTTGCTGGCGCTGCTCGTGGCTTGGTTCAACGACGGGATGCCAAGAAGACCCGTGCTTGCCAGCCGGGATCGCGCCGTGTTCACGATGCTGTATCCCGTCGTGCTGTCCACGATGTTCATCATCGGTTTCCTCGTGACTGGCCCGATCACGGCGATCAGCGAGTTGTACTTCATTAT
>JAUQYW010000747.1 GCA_030587525.1 Candidatus Sigynarchaeota archaeon
GATCAGGTCGATGAAGGCTTGCGCCGATGCAGGCGTGTCAACGTTTGATTTCAAGACCGTGAGGTTTAGCACGGATGAAGCCCCGCCTATTTTGATGTGGTCGATCTTGGCCGCGGAATTGCACGTAGCCGTCAAGCCCGCCTTCCCTTGCCCCGCGACCGGGCCGATGCTGCTCGACAAGGCCTTCCCTGCGAGGCGACCATCTGGCGTCGCGCCGGTTTCCCTACCGAACACGTCGTGCATGATGAAGCACAAGAACCCCGGGTAAAACGCACCATTCTGGTGAATGCCCTTGAATATTTTAACCGTGTCAAAATAAAAATGCACGACTTCGATGCCCAGGGCATCTACATCGGCGATATCATTGCCCCATTTCGGGAACTTGTTCATAATGTGCATGCGCAGTGCCTCGAAGCCTTTCCAATTCGAGCGCAATGCTGTTGAAAGGTCTTTCAAGGAGATTGCCTTCCGATCATAGACCAGCGTCTTCACCGCATACAAGGAATCCGCGAGCGTGGGAAGCCCGACCAGCTGCGTGTAGGTGTAATTGTAACGGGCACCACCTTGCGCCATGTCGATGCCGCGCTCGATACAATCATGCACGTAAATCGACACGAGCGGCGTGGCCCAGGTGTCGCGACGGATTTCTTGCTGGCGGATCTGGTTCTTGATGGTGCCCTCGATGGCGGCGAGGAATTCTTCCTTGAAGGCTACCAGGAACTCCGCGAAATCAGCGAAGTCGAACGGCCCCTCGTTTGCATACCCGTTGATCACCTTGAGCAAGCACTTGTTCACGTTGATGTAATCCCCGACGACGAAAATATTGCTGTAGCCTTCTGGCGTTATCTCCGTGCACGTGCAATGCGTGAAATGAATCACGTGCTCGTGAGCGATGCCCATGCGTTCCATCGCGGGGACGATGACCGTGTCGTTGAAAACCGCGGGATGCGTGACGCCGGCCTTCCAGTTCTCTAGGATCTGGAACATAAAGGTGTCCGGTGTCTTCTCGTTCCACGAGAAGCCGAAACCTGGATTTAAGGTACCGATATCCCTGATGACATCGAGCATCAATGCCGTCAAGTCATTGGCGACGCAGTTTCCTGCTGCATCCTGGCCGCCGAGCATCAACGATTGAGGCACCGCGTAAAATTCCGTGGTCTTGATGAACCACGCGCCCGTGATTTCCTTGATGTCGTCGATTGATTCTCCCGCTCGCAGCGATCTCGCAAAGCATGGGTATAGGTATCGATCGGGTCGACCGAAACTGCACAGGCCGACCGTGAGTTGGATAACCATGTGGTACAGCAAGACGAGTTGCACCGCCTCGTGATAGATGTTCGGGGGATCGTGAGCGATGCGCCGAAGGACCGCCTGCAATCGTTCGAGGTCCGCCTTGCGACCGGGGCTCACGCCATCTTGGCTCGCTTGCGTGCGTGCCACGGCTTCGTACCGGAGGATATAGGCCTGGAATCCCTTGAGCACGATCCGGCACGCCGTGTAGAACGCCTCCGTTGCGGTGCCGGTGGACGCGTGGCACGAGCGGGCGCTCTCGATCCGCTGCAACGTGCCGTCGAGCCCTTCTTTCAGCATCAAGTCGTAGTCGACGGCGAGGTGGCCGGTGATCGCGGTATCCTTCCTATAGATCCCGCCTTTAAGTGGGATCGAGCCTTGGCGATATGTGCCGACGAGGATCTCGCCGGGCAGGATATCGACGTCACTTTCCTCGAAAAACGTCACGTAGCCTTGTGCCCAGCGGATCGGCTCGGGGTCGCTTGCCGCCTCGTTGTAACCGATCTGGATGAGCACCGAGTCCACGTTGCTGCTGCGATACGTTCCATCAGGAGCACGCGTGCGTTGATCGACTTGTGCCTTCAAGGCTGCGAGGCGCGGGATCATGATGTCTAAGCAACAATTCGGTTGTGGAATTAAAGACTTATCCTCCATAAACGCGCTTGCCGTCGACGATGGGAACCCGGTTGTTGATCCACGCGTGCGACAAGTTTGGCCGGAGGTGTTTCTGTCCCCAGAGCCCTGCGATGGTTTGCATGATGGTCGTCGTCGCTGCTTTCAAATCATTCGCCGTGGGGGTCTCGGGAACATCGACCGTGAATGCGGGGCCGAACTTGACGATGACCTTCTGGGTGGGTCTGCGGATCAGCGCGAGCTTGGGAAACCAGTAACTGGCTCGCACAGGATGGACGTGATGCTTGTTATGGCGATGATGGTGGTGGTGCACGTGGGGATTGTACGCCTCGTGCATACCAATGGTGCAAGCGGGGACGATCCGCAGCTTCTTGCCGGTGCGATGCCAGAATCCGTGCGCGATACGGGCAACGCCCGTGAACCCATCCCAGACAATCCCGAAATCGTAGCTGCCTTCTGGGAAGAACAGCACGCGGTCGCCGTGCACCAGGCGCTGCACCACGCGGTCAACGCTCTTCTGTCCGGGCCCTCGCCGCGGGATTTGTTCGGCATAATGGAGCACCACGGCCAAGTTTGGAACCTCCGGAATGTAAAAGCCCTCGCTGTTGATGAACGTGAACACGAGGTTGTCGTGATGCGCGTGGATGGATTGTTGCATGATCACGTCCAGGTTGCCAGAATGATTTACCACGAGCAAGAATGGCCCGCCATTTTCCATTTCCCGGCGCACGTGCTCGAAGCCGTGAACTTCCAGCCGGTTCCGCAACTTGAAAATCCAATATATCATCTTCTGAACGAGAAGCAACTTGAAA
Organism: Candidatus Sigynarchaeota archaeon; assembly: GCA_030587525.1. Classification (GTDB taxonomy): domain Archaea; phylum Asgardarchaeota; class Lokiarchaeia; order Sigyniarchaeales; family Sigyniarchaeaceae; genus Sigyniarchaeum; species Sigyniarchaeum tengchongense. The sequence continues at coordinate 2,736 of JAUQYW010000747.1, forward strand.
CGACTATGCCACGCAGCGAAAAAATGCAGTTTCGGCAGCCGCTCCAGCGCCTTTCTCGTCAGCGGATTTGCTTCTTGGCGCCAAATGGCCAGGACATCGCGCATCATGGACAGCATCGAAACGAGATGCCCACCATTTAAGGATTTATTAGCTTTCGGGAATATGCTGGGAAGGAACGAAAAAAGAGGGGAAAAAAAACGATGGATCAGACGGTACACTTGATTTCCTTGACGATGGTGCCCTTGATGTGGCGCACTTGCATCAACTCGATCGCTTCTTGCTGCGCTCGTTCGAACGGGACCTAATTTTTCTTGCTGGCTTTCCCCGCCTTGCTTCCCGCCGGTTTCGGCACCCAAATGTTCCCCCTGACGAGATGATAGGCTTTATCCGCGTATTCCTCCATCATGCGGTTCGTGTTGAAGAACGAGGCCAGCCTTATCGCGTGAACCATGCGATCCAGCCATTCCTTCTCGTTCTTCCGCCAGAGGGGGACGATCTCGTCCTCGAGCAGCCGGTAGAGATCGTTGGCATCTGCGCTGTCCGGGAGCGACTCGGCCTTCGGATCCTCGGGCCCGGGCCCTATCGCCCATCCAGCGAGCGGGTCCATCTTGTAGCCTTCAAGCCACCAGCCGTCCAGGGTGGAGCAGTTCAGCACGCCGTTAAGCGCGGCCTTCATGCCGCTGGTGCCGCTGGCCTCGTTGTACCGGCGCGGGTTGTTCAGCCACACGTCGCATCCCGAGACCATCATCTTCCCCAGATCCCAGTCGTAGTTCTCCAGGAACGTGGACCGGATCTCGTACGAGTCCCAAAGTTGGTTCGATAACTCGTTGATCCGCCGTATCATGTTCTTGGCATTGTTGTCCGCGGGGTGGGACTTGCCCGCGAACAGGAATTGCACCTTTCCCTTGGCGAGCTTTCCCAGCCTCTCCAGGTCCGTAAATACCAAGAGAGGGCGCTTGTATTCGGTCGCGCGCCGCGCGTAGCCGATGGTGAGCAGGTCGTCCTTCAAGTGCACATCCGAGTGGGATCGCTCATAGTCGAACAGGTCCTCCTTGGCTTTCACGTGTGCTTGTCGTATCTCGTAAGTGTTTACCTTGAAAATGTTCTTGAACACGCTGGGATCGAACCGCCATTTAACACTTAAAATGTCATCGAACACTTTTTCCATATAAGGGGAAACCCAGGTGTTAATATGGATTCCATTCGTGATCGCGTCGATATTATGGCCGGGAAACATCTTCGCGCTGACCAGGCCGTGTTTCTGCGATACCCCGTTCGTGTACCTGCTCCCGTTCAAAGCAAGCAAGGTCATGTTGAACTGACCAGTGCCCGCGAGTGCAGCGATCTCGGCCGGAATCCTTCCCCTGAACGCGTCATTGACCAGATCTTGATCAAATCGCTCGTGGCCAGCTTCCACCGGCGTATGGGTCGTGAAGACGCAGTGCTGCTTGAGGGCATCGATCGTCTTGTAACGCTTTAGCAACTCGACCATCAAGAACGCGGAATGGCCCTCGTTCATATGATATATTTCGATGCCATCATATCCGAGAGCATCGAGCATCTTCACTCCGCCAATTCCCAGGATGATTTCTTGGGCGATCCGGTTGAATTTATTAGCATCGTAAAGCGCGCTGGTCAGCTTCCTCTGCCAGGGCTCGTTTTCGGGCAAGTTCGTGTCCAGCAAGATCACCGGCACGTCGTGGCCGGTGACGCCGTGGATGATGTAACGCCATGCCTTGATGGCGATTTCCTTGTCTTGAAGCGGGACGCGGACGATCTTCTTCATGTCCTCGAACGAATCGAGGAAATCCCAACGTATCGGCTTTTCTATCTGATATCCCTCCGGGGTCAGTAACTGGTAAAAATAACCACCGCTGTAGATCATCGTGATAGCGACAACCGGCAACGAGATGTCGGCTGCCGAACGTAGCGTGTCGCCCGACAACACGCCGAGTCCCCCCGAATAGGTGGGGATGTCGGGTTTAAGGGCGATCTCCATGGAAAAGTATGCGATTTCATTCATGTCAATCAACAACACCGATTTGCTAGCCTCGATCGGCCTTCCCACATTCCTATTCACTAACATGCAATATATAGATTCACTGCTCTTTATCGAATGCGGAATGATCTCGCGCTCGTTTTGCATAGCAGTTTCAGGGCAAATGAGGGAAACCACGTGTGAATACACTGGAAAACGATGAAATAAGGGGAAAAAACGATAGATCAGACAGTTCCCTTGATTTCCTTGACGATGGTGTCCTTGATGTGGCGCAATTGCATCAATTCGACTGCTTCTTGTTGCGCTCGTTCGAACGGGATGGGAAACTTGTCATGGAGGGGTGATCTCGTCCCTAAGAAAAGGGTCATTCGCAAGATTGGCATGAAAATGAATTTACTCGGTCCCGAAATCTCCACGGCTTCCTTGAACACCGCGAGGCTGTTTTTATCCCAGCCACCCATCAAGCCATAGACGGGGAAAAAGAAAAAAAGTCCGAAGAAAATTGCGAACAAGACCGTGATCACGGCGGCAATGATTATGCCCAGGTCCTCCCCGCCGAAGGCATTCGTGAGCGCGGGAAAGATATACACGACCCACAAGTTCCCGATGATGCCGTATATGATCGCGGGGGGAATCGGGGCGATGAAGGTCTGCCAGGCGAAGCGCTTCCACTCGACCGGGCACAGTTTTTTCCCGATATACACCCATGAAGCGATGCCGCGGTACAAGTTCGGGGCCACCGGGAGGAGGGGAATGAGCCAAATGATAGCGAGCGTGCCCCAGAGCGGTATCTTGAAGACGAACAGGGCGAGGTATAGTAACAATAACCCGAAGAAATCGCCGGTGATCCAAAGGACCGTGTCGACGTGTGGCTTGTTCGCCGCGAGGATGACGTTTTCGGCGGTCTTGATCGGTTCCTCGGCCGTGGTCGCGATGATGTTGGGGACGACAAACGCGGCGGCGAGGGCATAGTTCGCCGCGCTCCCGACGTGGAACAAGGCTGTGAGGATGAACGGCATAAAAGCGATGATGAGGGACCCGAGAGCGAAGGCGAACATACAGAAAAATTTCCACTGCATGGCGATGTAATAGCTCGTGAGGTTTTTCTTGCCGCTGTTGTATGCCTCGCTCAGCGTGCCCCGGATGTTGATACCGCCGCCGGCTTTCATCAAGTTCGCAAAGGAGTCCGCGACGCCTGACAGCCTGGAAAAGGTAAGGAACGCGGGGACGCCGAAATACCACCACAGCGTCGTGATCGTGCCGAAAAAGGACCCGAAAAGGCCCGGGATCGAGACAATGAAGCCGAATTTCAAAGCGACCTTAGCCACATCCTTGTCAAATCGCGGCCTAAACACGTCGATGAGCCGGAATCCCATGGGCTTGAGCACGCTCCGCAGGAAAAACATACCGATGAACTCGTTCACGAGATCGCTGACGATGCTGCCGATGCCCGCGCCGATGGCAATCCCGATGATCGCACCGATGTTGATATGGCTGCCAATACCGTATTGCCCCCATAGCACGAACACGATTTCGATTATTTTGGAGGTGACGTAGCTGCTGATGAAATTGTAGGTCGCTTCCTTGTTGTAAGCTTGCAACCCGCGGATGGTGTTGATGAAGATACCGCCAAAGGCGGGATATTCGCGGATGATGATGATCAACATGAGCCATTGCGTGTACATCAGTTTCGATGCATCATTCAAGATGAAGAAGATGAAAAAACTCACACCTGAAATCAATACGAGGCCGGTGAGCATTTGCCACCAGATGTAGAAGTTCAGGAACGCCATCATCTTCCGGGGATTCTTCACGCGCCATTCGGCCGCGAATCGGTCAATGCCCCATTCCGTGGGCACGTTGAATATAGTTTGGAGAAAAGCAAACAAGATGCCTGCCATTCCAGCGTAACCACCGCTTTCTGGAAATGGATAGAGAATGCCAAGATAGACGGAAAACAACGCTGTTTGCAGGGCGATGCCAAGGATGCCGTAGAAAAATTGGTAGAAGAATCCACCGAGAGGACGAGCATACCCGATTTTGTCGAATGCCTTGGGCAATTGCCAGCTTTCTAGCAATTTCTTGGCTGCCGGGCTGTCGATGAGGATCTTTCCCTCGGGATCGAGCAAATCGGGATATCTTGCTTTGATCTGGGACATTTCTTCTGCTTTGAATTCCATGGATCAAGACTATATTGGAAAAAACTTATATCTAGGTTTTAAGATTGGTGGGGCAATCCATGTTACCAGCCTTCGGTGGTCCAGATCGTGAACCGGCTTTGGATTGCCGCATAAATCGCCGCGGGATCTTGCATCCCGCCGTGCCATGGCCCGAACGTGCCATTTGACCACCGCTTGGGGCCGCAGTACAAGGCAACCCCGTCACAACAAGTTCTGGACCCGTCCAGCAGCGCGCCCACGTAGATCGCCGACGGCAATTCGGCGCACGCCGAATGCTTGGACACGTAGATGTCCAGGATCGCCGGGATGCCCGGGAACACGTCATTGACCCTGTGGATCTCCTCGGCGAGCGAGCCGGTATATACATGATTTTGATGGTGAACTGATTCGTCCATGTATGGGTAGAGAATGCCGTCGATGTACGGGGCGATCCGCGCGGCTTGCCGCCACGTCTCGATTTCCCGGGCGGGATCCACGTCGCTCCAGTACAGGCAGCCGACCAGCGCGAGCGAGGGATCGTAAAAATCCGCGGTTGCCCGCATGGACTCCAAATATTCGGGCGTGAAGAGTGCCCGGTTCTCCGTCGCGCCGTAGAAATCGTCGATGCACACGGCGGTGACGATGGGATGCAGCTTCGAGAATTGCGCAGAGTGATTCATCCAGGCAATGTAATCCATGCCATACGGCTCGGATTGTTTCGAATCAGATTCTGATGGCGGTACGAGGTAGAGCCAGCACGTGAAATTGCGCGCCATCAAGATTGAACTGCTTTCCGCTGCGATCACGAAATCCTGGAAGTCCTCCCAGTCCGTGCTACGATGCCAAATGAGAAAGTGGTAACAATTCACGGACATATTCTCGCAGTTGTGGATCAGCTCCCCGATGTCCACGCGCGCGTCAGCCCCTGGCCCGCCGCCATTGAGCCGCGGTTCCAGGTCATAATCTGCCATGACGCCGCGGATCGAGTCCCTGCGCGAGGTCCGGTTCGCATCGGCCACCCAGTTTGGGTCCGTGAGCAAGCCACGCGCCCGCTCGTAATCGAGCCTCGCGCCCACGTATTCAATGCCGATGCCCAGCGACAGCGAAGCCCCGGTCACGAAAAACAGGAGGGAGACGGCTGCGATCATCACCTTGGCAGGTTTCCTAAGGGAACGTGGCAGCGGCCCTTCTGTTCGCAGCTTTTTCACGCGGACAAGAACGTCAACGCCCCATATGGTAAACAACGCGATGATCCCGATTGCCGTGGGAGCGATCCACCAAGAATCCTCGCCCGTCCAGATCGATGCCCCAAAATGAAGTAATGCCCACGCAATGACACCACCCACGCCGATCCAGCCGAGAATGACGACGACGATTACCAAGCGATCCTTCGTTTCCATGATCTGCTACTCGATCTCGTGCATTTTATAGCTTTAAAATGAGGCACGCGGGCCGGCCCGAGCAGCACGGCAGCACGACCCGTTTTCAGGGCATCAATACTCACGATGACGCGTCTCGCGTTTCTTGAGGTCGCTATCTTGCGATTTGGTCAACCATACCACCACGAGTAACAGGACCCCAAAAAAAATCTCCATAGTGCCCTCCATGACGATGCCGAATTCGATGCTGTAGATGATGTTGGTGATGTGGTTCTGGTAATACACGTCAAGGTATGCGGTTTCGTTGATGTTTTGGTACCACGGGTGGAATGTCAACGTGAAATTGATCACGTCGCCCACGGACAGCGGGGCCATGGTGAAATGCACCAGATCGACGGCTTCGATCTGCTCGTCATGCTCGGAGTGACTATCATCCGCATCGAAGGCATTAAGGGTCGTGAGGAGGATTCCATTCACCCGGATTTCCAGCGTGGCATTCACCACGGCGACCTCATCCAACGCTGCGAGTGCATCGCATCTGAATGCGACTGCGATGGGATTATTCGAATCGCGCGGTGCTGTTACCTGCAATTCTTGCGTTGATGGCGTGGATGTAAAGAGCCTCGAATCGACGATGACTTGATCTGCTTTCTGCGTCTTTCCAAGGTTGAAAGCGCAGCCAACGAGCACGCCACCCCCGATCATCACGACCATGAGCATGATGACGACCCAGACGGCGATCTGGCAGTCGCCGGTTTTGGGAACGCTCAGTATCGTTCCGGGTGACCTGGGTGACTTACCTGTCCCAATCGATCGCGGGTACGCCGCGCTCGCGGCTGCGATCGAGAACAGCATACCTAACCCGACAAGGGGCAATGTTAACCCGACGATGGCCAAATAAATGCCTGGGTCATCGCCGAGCGGCGTGAAGAGCAACCCCTGGAGGACGAGGCCGGTCGCGATCATGGAGAAGGTGACCCAAAACAGTATCAGCCCGTTCCTTGACTTGTTCCTGGAGTTTGCTTGCCAGGCGTGCTTGGTATCCCGCCACCACGTTCTTGCCCGCGTTAGCGCGCCGGGGAGTTCTTCCCCGGGCAATTCCAGCTCCGGGTCGCCGGGAGACAATCGCGCGCTGCTGGCTCGCTCAGGATACCTCGCACATTCTTGCAGCGTCGATTTCTTGAAAAGCGACGCGAATCCATTACCGAGGAGCAAGAACACGCTTGCGAGTAAGGAACTGATGGCAACTAGACCGATTGCTTCCCACGGTAGCCAGAGCGGCAATAATCGTAATATGGCAAGAAAGGATAACACGAACAGAAACGCGCAAATGGCGGTGATCCCGAGCACGATTCGCTGCTGCATGATCTTCACGCGCACGTACCGTGCGGATTCTGGGTCGAGCGGTATGCCCTTGTACCGGGTCACGCGAATCTTTGTCGAGTATCCGAGCATCACGATCCCGCTGAAAAATGACACGATTGCGATGTAACCGCGAAACCGTAACCGCGCCGTAACCGCGAATCTGTTTGCATAACCAAGATTAAGAAGATGAAACCGCGGTTCCCGTGACGCATTCCCGACAATCACGCGAGAAGAATCCACGTGTTGGATTGGAATCCTTAACCCCCCAATGGCGTGAATTCCCGGGCATTCATCTGCTTTATAAAAATTGAAACAGAAGATTCTAATCATGAGCTTTAACAAGACGGAGATGGAACAGATCAAGGAATTGCATCCCGATATCCTCACGGCTGAAGGCCACGTGAATTTAGAAAGCCCTACTGCGAAGGAAATGCTAAAGGATTGGACACTGCCAAAGGCATTTGATAAGA
>JAUQYW010000753.1 GCA_030587525.1 Candidatus Sigynarchaeota archaeon
TGTTTCCATCGTGCATGGATTTATAGATAGCGGGGGTGTGCTGAATTTCTGGAGATCACCTTGGCGCGACATGTCTTCCCGTCGTATCCACGGTATGAAGGCCGTGGTCTTCGAGGGATTTCGTGATTAACGATAAAAGCTCTCGATTTCGCGCGCTCACGCGGTCTTGACCATGTCAATGACCTTTTGCAACTCGTCTTTTTTCCTGACAATCGGCACCTTTGGATTCAGTGCTTGGATGATCTCGGCGATGAATCCTTTCGGTTCCTTGTCGTGCTTCGCTGCGATGGCGTTGATCGCGTTCACCGTGATGAGATCGGGAAAAACCTCGCCCAGGCCCCTGATGATCTCCTCCTTGATGACGTGGAACGCGTTTTCAGGGTCACGCTTGTCCTTGGACAGGTTCCCATCGCCCCGCATGAACGAGAATTCCGTCCATTCCTTGCCGTCAGGGCTTGGAAAGGATAGATACACGTACTGGTCGCAATAATCGATGAAGGGCATGCCATTAGCGAAGGAGGCTTGGAGTTTCTCGATCATGGCTGCCTTGTTCTTTTCCTTGTCGATCGGGGCCATAAGGCCATCCAATGCGTTGAAGTCAAAATCGGGCATGATTTTTTTTCCTACTCAGATGCGTGTTAATTGCAAGATCTATGTAAAAAATTGGCTTTATGTCATTTATACTTTCTCCCACGATTCTATGTTCTAAATGCATTAAGTTTGGCACAAAATTATATCGATTGAATTGTATAGATCATTGATCTATCAAAAAAAACGTGGTATTCGTGGAAAAGGAGTCCATCCTTGCGCTGTTCAAGCAGCTTCAAGACGATTACAAGACGTGCATGGAGAAGGATCTCGAAACTAAGGAAGAACTCCATAAACAGACGAACTTCATCAACAATTTCACCGCGTTGCTGGATTTTCTTGAAAAATTGAAAGCCCCCGATGGCATCAAGAATGATGTCAAGGAAATTCTCAAGATCCTGCGATCATGGGATGTTTACGCGTTCTGGTTCAAGGAGATGAAGGACATCGTCGCAAAATTCAAAGCATTCAGCACGAATTTCACGAGTTACGGGGAAAGCAGCGGCATCATCCCGAAGATGCAAAAACCGGCTGAAAAAGCACCAGAAAAACCAGCCGCTCCCGGGCTGCCTGCACCGCAGAAACCCTCGCCCCCGGCGACGTTGTCGCTCTTGAAACCGATCGTGATGGGCGCAGCAGCGGGGCAGAAGCCCGTCCCGTCATCGATATCCCCGCAAAAACCAGTCGCACCAGGGCTGCCGGCAACGGTGGGACTTGCTGGCGAATCGAGGGAGCGAGCCGTGCCCCTGCTCAAGCCGGTGTTCAAGACGCCGGCCGTCAAGACGCCCACCGGGGAAAAGCCCGGGGCCGAGCCGCCGATCGACGAGACCACGGCACCCACGCCGCTGAAAGCACTCGTGGGAGAGAAAAAGCTCGAAATCCACGTGAAACCGGTCAAGCTCATCAAGCCGATCGTGGCGGTCAAGCAAGCCGAGCCGGAACAACAGGCACCGGTAACCGAGGATATGCCTCCGGCAAGCGAGGAGCAAGGAACGCGAGAAATCAAGCCCATCCGGCTTGTGAGGCCCACGCTTGCCGTTCCCGTTGTCGAGACCAAGCCAGTTGCTCCGAGGCTCACGGCGGCCGCGCAACCCGCCGCGACGCAACCTTCCCAGAAGGGCGCCGCACCGCTGAAACCCGCGGTGCCCACGTTAGCAGCGGGGAAAGCTGCGACACCGCAACCACAAAAAAATACTGCGAAAATCGATAGCAAGCCCGCCGGGTCGGAGAAACCCCTGCTTATCCCGAAGCCAATCAAGATCGTCGTGCCGGAGCTCGGAAAAATCGACCTGGACGAGGAAGTTAAGCCCGTGGAAGATTTTTCCCCGGCCGGCGACGAGACGTTGCTGGGTGAACCGTTCGAGATGATCCCAGCGCCCGGCAGTCCCGCGCGCGAAGCGAGGGCGCCGTCCCGGGTCGTGAAACCCATACCCGTGAAGATCCAGATTAACAAGACCAGCACGTTCGACGAGAATGACGACGTCGTGAAGGAAGTCGCGGAGAAGATGACCAAGCATCTCGCCGTCGCGAAAAAACCGGCGCAAAAGCCAGCCACCGCCCCGGCACAAAAACCCGCCGAGGACGAGTTCCTGACGCCCGCTGAGGTATCGCTCGAAGACATTGACGAGTGGGCTGCAGAGGAACAACCTGGAAAAAGCCCGGGTAAAGTGCCGTCTGACAAGGAGAAAAAGATTGCCGAGATGCTCGAAGCAGACACGTGGGACGAGGGAGCCATTTCCGAGATTCTCGACGAGGCCGTTAGTGAAACGCCGAAGCCAGCAGCGACCAAGCCCCCTGCTGCTGGAGCGAGGCCCGCGCCGACGCCCAGGCCACTGCCCGGCGGTGAAAAAGAGCCAGCATCTGCAGGCAATGCCATCACGAGCGCGTTCAAGACGTACGGGCCACCCTCGTTCGACAAGAAGGGAAGCGACAAGAAGGGCTCGGACAAGAAATTCTGGGACAAAAAAGGCGGGGATAAGAAGGCGCCGACGCTCGATGTCATCGACGAGGAACCGCCACAAGACAGGCTGCAAGAGATCAAGAAATCAGCAGAACCCGATGGAGCGGATTCCGGTGCCGAAGCTGCAGATTCCATGAGCTTGTTCACCGGCGCCCTCACGAGCAAGATAAAGGATGGCGGGAAAAAATCCGGGCAAGCGGGCCCGTTCTTCAACCAGCGCGCGCCAGGCGGGCCTTCTTCCGGGCAAGCAACCGCGCCAAGAAGCCAGGCTACCGAGCCGCTCGGCTCGGACGTGGACGTGGATGCCTTGCCCGAGACCAAGGACGGCCTCTACCAGGCGTTGATAGCCCTGGAAGGAAAGCGCTATGCCATCGAGCGTGCCAAGAAGGACCTGCGGGCGGACATGGACAAGGGCACGTTGAAGCCGACCGATTACGAGAAGAAGCTGGCCGATTTAAAAGTCGAAATGGACAAGATCGGCGATAAAATCAAGGAAATCAGGGAAAAAATAAAAAAATTCAAGTAAAACCTTTTTTTCGTTACCTTGCTTTTTCCGAGGCTTGCTTGCGCACGTTCAAGCCGAAGAACATGCAGCCGACGACCTCGAAGCAGATGCCGAGAATGATGCCGAGCATCTGCATGCCGGGAATCACCGGCGTGACTAACAAGAAGGGTAAGAGTCCGAGTACCACGAGGAAGCAGGCACCGACGGCCGCGAACCCGGCGCACGCGCCGATGGTCTTGGCCCGGAACGCCGTGCTGACCGGCACCTTGACGTGGATGATGCGGCCCGTGGAGCCATCGATGATCGCGGTGTGCGGCTTGTTGTTGTACGTGAACTCGACATTGTACACGGGGAAGTGGATGTAGAAGACACCCTTCTGCTGGATGTCGTCGTTCCGGCCCGTGATCTGCGTGACTTCCTTGTGCATTTCGCTTGCCTGGCGATCGAGCACTTGCTGGCGCATGGTGCCTTTTGCCTGCTCCATGTTGAAAGTAGAGTCGATGATCTCGCCGCCGAGTTTTTTCACGTGCTGGATGTCGAAGTATTCCTTGCCCGTGGTCGTCACGACGTAATCGCGCAGTTGCTGGGGCAATTTTTCCGCCGGGACAGCCATGAGCGGGATCTGGTACTCGCGGATAACGCGGCCGCGTTCCTCCTTCTTGTAATACGTGACTGCCTCGAACCAGCCGGGCCGGT
>JAUQYW010000781.1 GCA_030587525.1 Candidatus Sigynarchaeota archaeon
GAAACCGCTCCCGGCGCTGGTCAAGAAAACCTTCTCCATCATCACGCGGGAATATGCAATACTATTGAACTTCGTTATCGGGATCATGATGCCTATGATTATTTTCGTGATGGGCTTGTCATCCGGGGATATCACCGATGCTGGATGGGCATCCGGCATCGTCTACATTGGCTTCCAAGTCCACATGGTCCATAACGCCATCTCGGGAGGGGAGGAGAAGGTGGGCAGCGTGCTCACGTCCATGCCGGTGAAGACTTGGGACGTGTACAACGCTCGCCGCATAACCATGTACTTGAACCAGGGTATATCCACCGCGATCTGTATGGTGCTCGTGCTCTGCCTTGCACGAGATCCCCTGGAGATCGTGATGTACCAGACCGTGTTGATATCCCTCGCGATGGTTACCGTGCCGCTATACTTGATATTGTATTCAATTGCTTTTTGCCGGCTGAATGGCCGGTACACGCTCTTCATAAACACGAATGTGAACAGGGGAGGCAAGTTAGCCGTGATGATCATCTCGTGCTATGCCATCGCTATCGTTGAGATTTTGTTCATGGAGATGAATTCTCGCCCAGTGGCGAGTCTTATCACGGAAATGGTTCTCGATTTTTCGGGACTCTTGGAAATCAAGCATTCGGTTACACCATTTGGAGCAGCAATCGTCCTCGCGGCAATATGGATCGTGAACGTGTCCATGGCAGCGGGCCTAGAAGTTGCAGCGAGAAGGCTGTTCAAGAACCGGCGCGAGCCACAAGCATGATGACCCAGTTCATTCTTGGAACGACGCTTTCTTCCTTTTTTTCAAGACCTTCATCTTGAGCAAGACCGTCGAGATAAAAATGATGACGATGGTTCCCAAGATCCATATTGCTGAGGCCACGGGAGCATCACCTGGCGGCTCGCCTTCGGGAGCTAATAAGCTGAAACCGACGAAGGGCAATACCACGCCCATGAGAAGCAACACCATGATTGCCCGCTTTCTTGGGTTTTGGATCAAATAATTGGGACGCGGCTCGGGTTGCTCAGCATCGAGCTTCTGGCGTATGTATTCAAGCAACTTCAAGGCCTTCTCGTCGAACTTTTGCTCGCCATTGCCATCCGGCGCCGTAACGGGCACCAGTTCTCCCGATTCCTTCACCAGTTCCTTCAAGATGGACAGGGCTTTTTCTCCAAGCGCCGTGAGCTTGTACATCCCTTCTTTATTCTTATCAATCAGGCCTTCGAGAAGTTTCAAGTGATAGTTCAACTTTCCGGTGGCGATATCGAACGTTTCGAGTAACTGCGAGTAGGTCTTCGGTGTGCTTTCAAGGAGCATCAAGATTTTTCGACGGATCTCATGGTTCAACGCGTTGATGACATCCGTCCCTTTCGCGCTAGGCATTGTCTATCTGGATAAACGTTCGTTCGATTCCTTGTAAGACGTTGAAAGACTAAGGACAAAAGACTATCGATCAAAACTGATTTAATCAAGAAAACTAATCAAGTTAGTCATGGACGGGAACCCACCGAGCCCGGTTGAGGGCACGAACGCCCTCGCCGGCAATAAGGCGGGGGAAAGAGACCAGTTATGGAGAACTCTCGGCGTTCACAGGCCGCTCGCGTCGTTCTGGTTCAATTACGTCATCTTTCTCGTCATCGCCATCCCGGCACTGCTCATGTATACCTGGATTCTCCCAAATTATATTTTGCCATTTCCCGACGCCATGGGATTCCAGATGCTCACGGTGAACTACTTCGGGCTCTTTTTCTCGATAATGGACGTGGCCACGGGGCCAGCCTGCGAGAGGTTTGCAAGTCAATATGCTGAAATCAACCCGCGAAAGGCATTGCGGTACATCCAGTTTTTCGTTTACTTCCAAATGTTTACTGGCTTGCTCCAAGTCACGATCGTCGCGATCTTTTGTCTTTTTTACCTGGTCAACACCAACTTGAACTACGCCATGTGGTTCTTCATGATCTATTCGACCGTGCAATTTCCTGGGATGCTCGGCGCGTTCAATTCCTCGCTAAAAGGGTTCCAACGCTATGATCGCGCGAACGTGGTCGACATCGTCCAAGGCGTCTTGTTTGAAAACATCACGTCGATCTCGTTCATCCTCGTCGGGCGCTATTTCGGATCGATCAATCCCATACTCGGCGAAATGATGGGCGCCACCATCGGTTTCATCATAGGGAAATACATCGACGATTTCTTCGCCCTGGCTTTGGCCGGGCATTACTTGAGCAAGATCTTGAAACCGTACGGCATTAAGCTGCGAGAAGTTATGATTCCCGGATTCACCCGCGTCGAGGCTCGGGAATGCCTGGTCTACGGGTTCAAGCTCGTCGGGGCCACCTTGATCTCGGCACTCACGGACTACTTGACCTTGATCATGATGATAACGTGGATGCCAAATTACGTGTTCATCATGGGCTTGATCGACCTGGCGCGCACGATCGCGAATCTCGTGAATTTGAGATACGATTATTCCGCCATCTTGTCCGAATCCTACAACAACGGCAAGAAGAAGCTTGCCCAGTACGCCGTCACCCATTACCTCCAAAATTGGATGTACCTCGCCTCTTTTCTCACGGTCCAAATCGCCATCATGATCCCGCCAGTCTTTAGCCACCTCGGCGGAAACTTCGCCGCGACCGCTTCGATAATTCCTCTGTACGTGATTCCAAGGCTTCTCGTCACGCCCGCAGTCATCGGTGCTGAATTCTTGCAAGCTTTCGACCGGCCAGAGTATCGCACGTATGGCATCATCACGGAAAAGGTCGTGAAGATGGTCACGGTTTTCCTTTTCTTGTCGCCATGGGGCTTGACCGCCTTACCCGTGCTCGGGGAAACCGCGTTGCTCCCGCTCTACGTCGTGCACGACATCCCGGCTTACATCGCCATCACGGCGGTGGAGTTTTACCTCGTGCACAAGAAATGCGTGCGGATCAAGATCAACGTCTGGCAAATGTTCGGGGCCACGGCCATCTCGCTGCTTGCCGTGATACCTGTCAATCTCGTGATGGTGCAGATCTTCAATGCAACATGGGCCGCGTACCCGTCCATCGTCGCCGTGGTGCCGCTCATCGCGCTTTTCTTGTTCGCGATGCTGTTCTTTCTGCCAATGCTCATGTTCTTCGTGTACGGGCTCGTCGGCGGCTTCGATTCACGCGGCATCCAGCATTTCGCCAACGCGGTGGTCTTGTGCGGCCCGAGCAAGTTCATCGTGAACATCTTCTGCAAGTGCGCGGCCGCGGGATTCAATCGATCACCGCTCAAGGACCGGTTCAAGACGCCGTGGGAAGAAGCGGACAAGGAAGCCAGCGAGCTGATGGCCTTGATTTCTGCCAATTCAACTAAAGAAAAATATCAGAAAAAAACCGGGTAACGATCGGGTCGATTCCCCGGATTGAACCAATCGTGATTTCTTGCGACCAGACGCGTTCTTGACAAGGACCCGCTTTGGATTTAAAAAGGTGGAAGGAAAGGTTGTTCTATGAAAGTAAAAGTCGGGATCATCGGGTGCGGGACAATCGCACGGTTAGGACACGCGTTATGGTATAAAGAAAATCCAAATGCCGAACTGGTCGCCGCGGCAGACCCGAACGAGAAGCATCTCGATAAATTCTCAAGATCGTTCAAGATTGGCAAGAGTTACAAAGACCCAATGGATCTCATCGAATCCGGCGAGATCGATGCGGTGAGTATTTGTAGTCCCCACTGGGCACATTGCGAGCAAGTCTTAGCGTCGGTGAAACGTGGCATCCACGTGCTCGTTGAAAAGCCGATGGCCGTGTCGATGGACGAGTGCGACGTGATCGGCGATGCGGTGAACAGTGTTAAAACGGTATTTCAAGTGGCGTCGCAAAAAAGGTTCGAGCTAACTCACCAAAAAATCAAGGAGGCGCTGGAAAACGGGGAAATCGGCGTTCCATTCCAAGCCTCGATCTACTGGTATCACTACATCCCGGACCTCAGTACCGGACTTATCCGCGGCACGTTGAATTTGTTCAAGAAGCTGGGCATCGACCTGGAAGAGAACCTTGGCGCGTGGCGGCTTACCGATGCAAGAGCTGGTGGCGGGGATCTCATGGACCATTTGCCTCATTATTACGACCTCTTCCGGTTCTGGCTAGGGGAACCAGAGCATGTGAGTGCAGAAATATCCAGGGTTTATCCAGGTCGCGTGCACGAGGATCACGGCATCATCACGATCAAGTACAAGAGCGGGGCCATTGGCCTGGTAGAACGAAGTCAAGACGTGAAAGGACGGCCCTTTGGCGAGGAGCGCGGCCACGTACATGGCACGAGCGGGAGCATCTACTGGGACGCACCGCACGAGTACACCCTCAAGCCCGTGAAGCTCCAGAAATATTCGGGAACGAACATCATCACGAACAAGCGGTCGCCGCTGCTCGTGCCGGGCAATTTCCGGAAATCCCGGGCCTACAAGCGCCAGGCCGACATGTTCATCGCGCGGATCATGAACCAGCCAGAAATCGTGGACTTTCCCGCCAAGTGGGTCCCGGGTTACGAGGACGGGCGGGCACACGTGGAAGGCGTCATAGCGGCATACATGTCGGCACTTCAGAGGAAAAAAATCGAGTTACCGCTTAAGAAATCCGTGTATCAAGGATTACATTTCGATTTTGAACATCTGCTTCCACCATTAAAGCAACAGAAGTGAATCGTTTTTATCACATCATAGCAGATTGTATAGTTGATTACTATATTTTCCAATGCAAAGTGGATCGGGCTTGTACCGAATGATGACAGCCTTGCGGTAGCAAGCAGAAATGAAAATGCAAAAAAATAACACATTTTTGAGATCAAAGTGAAAAAATTAATTTTTCAAAGGTTTTCCTTGTGCCTTTCATTTGCTCTTGCGTTTCCGGGCAAGAAGGGTGGCAAGCACCACCACAACTGCAGCGAGCGCAATCACGACGGCCCATTCAACCGGGGACTCGAAGATGACAGGCATAGACGAAGTAGATGATACCTCGAAGAGAATCTCGGCAGTTGCAATCTCGGAATTCACGATACCCCAATTTGTTGCAACCTGAAAGGAAAGAACTTTACCAGATGAGTCGGTAATGTATGTTTCATTAGCCTGTGCTATGGCATCATAATAACTCAAAATTTCCTCGCCTTCTCGTGTTATCGCTTGAACGTGGTACCGCGTGCCAACGACATCTCCGATGACCGCAAGATTGTTGATGTGGTCAAACGTCTCGCCTGCCTGCTCATCCATGAATCCGTCCTTTCTGACCGGTATACCCGCGTTTTGGAAAAAGGTTCGCGATATAACAAACGAGGTCCCGCGTGAATATATGAAATTCACGGACGTCGTGTTCGTGACGATGTTTCCAAAGAGAAATGCCGTCGTTCGGTTCATGTGTGTCGAATTCAGTTCCGTGTACACGTGCCGCATTTTTATTTCTACACCAGGTGCTATCGTTGGATATGTAAGGTTTCCATAATGCCAGAAATATTGGGCTTGGCACATCGTGGGAATTGATGAATTACCAAACACGTTGAAAAGACTATATGCTGACTTGGTTCCATTTGTAAACGATATTAACACGCTTGCGGTGTAATCTGTCGTCGTTCCGGACACGGGAAACCATTGAGCTGTTGCGGCGGTCGCGGCTGCGCAGCCATTGCACGCGATGACTGCCAATATTATGTTAATCGCAAGGTATCTAGATTTTTCCATCAAAAATGTCATCTCTTTCGATTGTGTGGAGAATCAACAAAACCGCCATACTCACTAACAAATCCTTCATAAAGCTATCGCATACGCTATATAAACCTCGTAAATTCTGAAGCATCAGCACCCGTCCCCAGTTTCCATTTTTCTAGCCTTGATGGGAATCGTTTTTATCGCCTCGTGGCAGATTGTATAGTTGATCATTATGTTTTCCAGTGCAAAGTGGATATGGCTAGATTACATAACACCGTGGGCAATCCATGGCGAGTATCGCCACCAGCGGGTCGTCGGGGTGCTACCATCGGAACGGAACCGTTTTGGGTTGTTCCGCAAGACGTTCGAGCTCCCCGCGTCGCAAAAAAAATTCAAGGATGCAACCTTTCAAATTTCCGTGGATAGCCGTTACATGCTCTACATCAACGAGCAGTACGTCGGCCGCGGCATCTACCGCTGCAACAAGCACAACTGGTACTACGATGAATACGACGTTGGCAAGTTTTTGCGGCCGGGAAAAAACGTTATTTGCATCATCGCACAATTTATAGGCGAAACGCTCTCATGGCTAGAACCGTTTCCTCATGGCGGAATTTCGGGTCGAACAACTGGCAAGGGCGGGCTCATCTTCCAGCTTGACATCCCTGGAAAAAGCCCCATAACCATCAGCAGCGACAAGACCACGCGTGCGTTTCCGTGCAGTGCCTGGCAGCAAGACGCACCGCTGGTCAACGTCGGGCTTGCTTTCGTCGAGATCTTCGACGCCGCAAAGATGCCTCCGGGTTGGATGGAGACCGGGTTTGATGATTCGGGCAACGCGTGGGGGCATAGCATGGAGATCGCCATCAACAACATCATGCCGAACATGGTCAAGTGCGACATCCCGCGCCTTGCCGAGAGCAAGATCCGGGCAGCGGCCATCACGAGCGCGGGCATCTTGCAGGAATATTTTACCAATGACGATATCAAGGAATCCTTCAATGATCCCGCGAGCGATCCGATCGATTTTCACGTGCAGCTCGCCATGTCCACGTACAAGGATGCCATTAAGGGTCTCGATGAAAACTGGCAGGCTGGAAAGCCGATCGAGATCGGGCTCGGGGCGGATCCCGTCGGCATCGTCTTCGACATGGGCCGAGATGTTTCTGGTCATGTCTTTTTTGAAATCATTTCCGAGAATGACGGCATCATCATCGACATAGCATGGTCGGAGAAGCTCGATATCGCCAAGGGCATGAAAATGCCCCGCGCGAGCGCGTTCCAAGAGAAACAAGGTAGCCGGTACATCTGCAAGGCGGGAGAAAACCAGCACGAGCTCTTTCACTGGTACGGATTCCGTTACGTGCAAGCCAACATAAAGGGCAAGGGCAAGGTAACGATTCGCAATTTCGGGGCGAACTTGTTCTTGTATCCGGTAAAGGAGGTGGGCTCGTTCTCTTGCAATGATGAAAAGCTGACCAAGTTGTACGAGGCTTGCGCGTGGACGCTCCGGAATTGCATGCACGACGGCTACGAGGACTGCCCTAGCCGCGAGCAAAGGCAGTGGATTGGGGACGCGTACGTTGAGATTCTCACTAATTACGCAGTGTTCGGTGACACTGCTCTCGCCCGGAAGCTCATCGTCCAGTGTGCGCAGAGCCAGCGCGGCGATGGCTTGACCGACATGTGCACACCCGGTGACGCCGAGATCCATGGTCTCATCATTCCCGACTATTGCTTATATTGGATCAGCGAAATTTACCAGTATTACTGGTACACGGGTGACACGAGCATCGTGGTCGAAATGCTCCCGTCGATGCTGCGTGCCATCAAGTGGTTCATCCAATATATCGATCCGGCCACGGGCTTGCTCACCGATATGCCGTACTGGACGTTCATCGACTGGTCCGCCAACGACAAGTGGGGCGCGTGCTGTCCCATCAACGCGCAGCTGTACAACGCCATGAAGCAACTCGCCGAGATGGGCAGGCTCGCGGGCTGGGACAAGGCAGTCGCGCACCTGGACGGGATTGCCAATAACATTGCCAAGGGCATCAACACGTACCTGTGGGATGAGAAACGTGGTGCTTACGCCGATGCAGTGGTCGTCTGCCAGGGCGGCAAGGTCGAAAAACGCAGCCACAAGGTCACGTTCCATGCTAATGCCTTGGCTGTTCTCTATGACATCGCACCGCCCGACCGCGTGGCATCGATCGTGAAGAACGTGTTTGACAAGCCATACCCGGAGCTATATGTACAAAACCAGGTGCCCATATGGCAAGGGATCACCGCGCCCAAGCTCGACGAGGACAAGCACGTCGTCATGGCCGAGCCTTACTTTTTCCACCACGTGAACCAGGCGCTCGCCAAGCTGGGCCGGCATGACCTTATCGCGAGGTTCATGCACGATGGTTGGTGCAAGATGCTCGACCACGGTGCCACGACGATCTGGGAAAGCTGGGGCGATTTTGGCTCGCTGTGCCACGCGTGGAGCGCGACGCCCGCGCACGACCTGGCCCGGCACTGCCTCGGAGTGCAGATCACCTCGCCAGGGGCAGAAAGGGTGAAAATAGCGCCGCATCCGATGGGACTGGCGCGGGCCAAGGGAACGGTACCGACCATCAAGGGTCAAATCGAGGTGGAGTGGCAACACGATGCGAAACAGAGGTTATTCAAGGTTGACGTGAAAGCACCATCCGGCGTGAAAGTGACGGTCGAGAGCCCGACCATCGATGGAGTAAACCCCTCGAAAGTGTCTGAAAATAAAGTAGATGCTAAAGGAACTTTGCACGTCGAAGCGTTCTATTAATAATACCATATCTTTTTTCAAAGAAAAAGGATTAATTATATTTTTAACCGCGGATTATTACAATCATCACTTATTTACTGGAAGGAATCGAAATGAGCCCAAAAAAGAACATGCCAAGTAAAAAAAGCAGCGAAGCGCCAGCAAAAGGATTAACCGCGGACAAGTATTTCGAAGTCTTCATGAAGACCGTGCCCAAGGTGTTCGACCTATTCGTTCCGAAGTGGCAAATAGTATCGAAAGCGTTCACGGATGAGCGCGAAAAAAAAAGGCAATCAGGCAAATTGCTCGAAGAAATAGCAAATGGCTTGATCGAAGGGGAGTTGCATGCATTGGGTGCGTCCTTGCAAGAGTTTCAAGCATTTGATAAATCGCACGAAAAAGAAATAGATGGATTTTTCGACGCGAATCCCGATATCAAGAAAAAGTTCGACGACCTACAAAAAGAAATGAACATTAAACTCGAGCAATTCATGAATGAAGAAAAGAATCAAGAGATCAGCGAAGCCGAGAAGGCTACGTTGGCTCTTATCGAGTCGAAGATAAAGGCATCGCAGCAAGACCTGGAAGAATCCGAACGCACAGCAGACCCGTTAAAATTTGAGGTGAAGGATGGTCATGTGATAGCGTTGGATTTAAGTGAATTAAAATTGAAAGAAGCACCCGCTGAAATCGGATCCTTGATATATCTCCAGAATCTCAAGTTGTATACCAACAAATTAAGCTCGCTACCGGACAGTATGGCACATCTCACGAAGCTGAAAACACTCGCCCTAGGTAATAATGAATTGACCAATATGCTATTCGATTTTGGGAAACTCGTGTCCCTCGAGGAACTCCAGCTCGACATGAACCACCACCTGTCTTCGTTGCCAGCAGGGATAACGAGCTTGAAGTCCCTTCAAAGCTTGGACTTGAGTGGGGATTTTATCTTGCCAAAAACTATGTCAAAGTTGACATCCCTGAGACATTTGACCTTGGACGGGGAGCCTTCCTACGATCAACCCAGAAGCTACCAATCGAAGCTCACGACTCTCGCCTCTCTTGCATCGATTGCATCTCTTACCGCTCTTGAAGAATTGAAGATAACATTTTGCGAGGCGGAATCAATTCCCCCCTACATAACGAGCATGACGCGGTTAAAGACCCTTGATCTCTGTTTTTCGCGGTTAACATCCATCCCCGATGCTATCGGGGGGTTGAAATCGCTTGATACCCTCAACCTCGCCAACAACAAGCTGGTGTCCGTCGATCCGATAGGAAAGCTACCATCGCTTTTCTCTCTCTTCGTGAATGGCAATCAATTAACCACGCTTCCAGAATCGTTCACGAAACTAAATGGACTCGACTATATCGATTTCAATAACAACCCGATCAAATCCCTACCAGATTCCATCATGAAGTGGCTCGAAGGTATCAAGGAACGAGGTGGCATGGTCTCTGGATCCATATGAAGAAAAGGAAAAATTAAAAATCTTCTATTTTTTTGCCTCTACAAGTACTTTTTCAGGGTATCTAGCTGCTGAAAATCAAAAGGCTTCAAGAAATACCCGTCAGCCATGGTTTCTTCCATCTTCTTATCGACCTCGTAACCCGGAACAGCGGTGACGAAGAAGACCTTGATCTTGTTGAGGTCCTTGTTAGCCTTGATGGACTTGCACAGCTTGAAGCCGTCGATTTCCGGCAGGATCACATCGAGGAGCACGACTTTCGGATTTGCTTCCTTGATCTCCTTCAAGACATCGGTACTCCCGGACAAGCCCTTGGCCTTGATGCCCTTGAACTGGAAGTAGCTAGTCAGCAATTCGACCGTCGCGCTATCATCATCGACGACGATGACATCGAACAAACTGGGAGTTTCGTTTGTCTCCTCGAGGATTTTCCGTATCTGGTTTTCAAGGAATATACTCTTGTCGAAGATTTCCTTTATCTTGTTCGTGATTTCCGGGTCCAGCCGGTTCTTGTAATTATCGAGCAATAACTGGGCAAAGCCTTTGATGATCGTGAGGGGTTCCTTAAGATCGTGGGAAACCTTGCTCAATTTTTCGAGGGCTGGGATTCTGGGCTGATAGGAAATATAGAAATTAACTGCGTTGCGGATCAACCTCGATAGCGTAAGCGATTCTTGCTTGTCGATGAATTCTTGCCATTTTTGCTTGTCTTCCTCCGACACGTAGAGCGCTATTCGTTCCTTGTCCCGCGTGTATACTTTTTCCCCCTTGTCCCACTTCTTGAATGTCTCGGTGATGACGCCGCGCCAGACGGAACGGAGCCCTGTCGCTTCCTCGAACTCTCTCATCCGGGGGTTTTTCATTGCCTCGTCCTTTTCGTCGAGTTCCTTATC
The DNA here is from genome assembly GCA_030587525.1 of Candidatus Sigynarchaeota archaeon. Lineage (GTDB taxonomy): Archaea > Asgardarchaeota > Lokiarchaeia > Sigyniarchaeales > Sigyniarchaeaceae > Sigyniarchaeum > Sigyniarchaeum tengchongense. The sequence continues at coordinate 10,817 of JAUQYW010000781.1, forward strand.
CTCGTCAGAACCGTTTTTATGATTATTTGAAATTGATCACACCAGTCTTTTGCCCTTTCTGCCTTCGTGAATGATCTTACTATGGCTTTTGTTGGTAATAAAAATTGTGGTTGCTGACACAAATCTGTTAGTCAAGCCTTCTTGCGTATGATCGAAAAATGGAGATCGTTTAATCGTAATCGTGTGAAGACGACCAGTTTCCGCTCACTGTAAAATTATGTAATGACATCCGCGTATAAACACGATTGTCTGACTCGTTCTGCAAAAAATGCTCGACTTTTCAACCAAAGAATGAATTATATGAATGCCAACCTTTATTAAGTCGTTTTTTCCATAATAAGCTCGGTTGTTGCGAGTAAATACGATGCGCGATTCGGCTGGATAGCAGGATTGAAATGTGCAATAGCGATCCGCTCGAACGTGCATTTGCCAAAAACAAGAGTTGATCCGTCATGCTGATCGAGCCTACACCTGAAAAAAATCGCGCTGAACTCGTTCGTCTAAAGAACCTCAAACTAGCGGAAGCAAGAGCGGCATGGGATGCGTCTGATTTTGTAAACGCCTCCGCCATTTTCAAGGACCTTGCAGATATTTGCTTTAATCTCGACGAGTTCGAGCTTGCGATGCAATGTCTAGATAAGGAAGAACTAGCAAATAAATTAAAGAGCAATCCGGCAGCAATGGCAGGAAAATTTGGAAAATACCTCGTGCCGTTGCGTGAGAAGGTCATTCTCGCGCTGCATGATCGAAAATTCGATCAAGCAAGATGCCTTGTCAACCAGATGCTTGCCATTGCCGAACAGGCTCATGATATCGTGCTTATCAAGAATTACAAGCAGCAACTGATGCAGATCGCTCGCCTCGCCTCGGGAAAGAAGTGACTCTATTTTGTCGTAACGAAAAGGCGCCGATTATATATAGGTACGAGATTTGTTACAACCGTTTTTGCATAAGAACAACATTTTTATCACATTCCTTACTACATAATCGTGAGATTTGTGAGTACTTATTATTTCTTGATCAAACAGATCGAGAGTGAACTCTGATTTCCGACGACAAAATGACGCAAGATATAGTTCGTTACGAGCAAGAGACGGGAAAAGTTGCGGTCTGGCGAGGCGTGATAACGGAAAGTTTCAAGAAATGGCAGCGTGGCGAGAGGATCTATAACAGGGATAAGGAACGTATCGCATTATACGTCTCGGAAGACGATAAGCAGAAGTGGCAAGCATTCATCGATAGCGATTCTGGAAACAACCTCAACATTTCCAAGCTCATCCGGAACGCCGTGACGTTTTACATCGAGAACATCAATAATGCCGGCACGTACGAAAAGGTTGCCCAGATTTCGCACGACTTGAAATCACCCCTCACGATCATCAAGGGCTTCGCGGAACTGCTGCTGAACACGTGCAAGGGCCGCGTGGACAAGGACGTGGAAGATAAAATCCGTGAGATTTTCGCCAACAGCGTGGTCATGGAAAAAATAATCAAGGCGACCATCGACAACATCGACACAAGCGAATCACGCTACGATGTCTTGATCGTCGACGACGACCCCCCGACGCTCGAGCTGCTCACTGGGTATTTTGAGTTCAAGAAAATTTCTTGCAAGGGGCTCCCCACGGGCATGGGCGTCGTCAAGGAACTCCTCGAATCGCGGCCAAAAGTGCTGCTCCTCGATGTCATATTGCCTGAGGTCGATGGCTTCACCTTGTGCAAACAGATAAAGAATGATGCAGCATTGAGCAACACGAAAGTGATATTCCTGACGGCGGTGCCGGAAACACACGTTCGAAATAAGATGGACGAGTGCAAAGCGGATGGTTACATCCTCAAGCCGTTCAACCTGGTCACCCTTGATGTCGTGAAAAAATACATTTAACACGTGGCATCCTTCCTTTTTATTACTTCTTCTGAGCTCGACTCTTTCTTGAACCGTTTCTTCAAACCTAAAGAAACCTCTCTGAACGAACCTCTCTGAACGAGAGGTTCATCCCCCAACACCAACGCCGGGAGCGATGATAAGGCTTGCGAATGATGTCCAAGATTGTCCAAATTTTTACGAACTGTTAATTAACCCTTTCATCAAGACCACGCCGATGATCACGAGCACGATGCCGGCAATCGTGGACAGCCAGATTTCATAACCGGGTAACAACAAGGCTTGATAGACGACCGGTATAACCACGTACAATGAATCGTACGCCGGCACGAGGGTGCTTGCCTGTGCTTTTCTCGCGAAGCCCCATTGCGTGAAAAAGAAGGCCAAGAATGCTACGACGAATGACGAGCCAAACACGAGCCAGCCCAGCATATCTCCAATATGCAACTGGCCGAGCATCTTGAACAGTATGTCTTGGCCACCATAACCTCCAGCTACGAGGCCAAAAATGATGCCGATCGTGCGCGCGCTGCGGGTTTTCAAGGCAAGGATGATCAGCATTATGCCTATCGCTGCAAAAATGGCGATGAACAAGAATGCACTCGGGATGCTCATCAAGATTTCATCATAGCCGGGCCGAGCAATTGCTTCAATTCCGAGAACTAGAGTCCCCGCGATGATGACGAGCGCCCCGAAAATCTCCCTGCGCGTGATATGTTCATGCAAGACCCTCGCCGAATAGAGGAGCAGGAAGACGAGGCCAATACCGAACATTGACGTCACGATTGCTGGCGACTCGCCAAATAGGTTCGCGATAATGAGCCACACGGGCTCGACCATGTTCAGGATCGTGCCCGCAAGGTAGATCAACGGTTTCTTGACCTTACCCTCGAAATGCGTGTCCTCTTTCTTGAGCTTCGCGCGCAGTTGATCGAAGACCTGGATGCCTTGC
>JAUQYW010000788.1 GCA_030587525.1 Candidatus Sigynarchaeota archaeon
TTCTTGACATCGACCTTGCCCAGGTTATACAAGATGCGGTTGGTCGGCAAGACGAGCAGGCCCGGGTTAGTCGAATTGACGAACGTGGTCATGCGATACCGGGCGTCCTTGATGTCAGGATGCATTTTCTTGAACTCGAGCGACGTCTTGTACCGGTGGTGGCCATCGGCGATGACGCACTGTTGTTTCCCCATTTCCTTGACGATGGCCGTGATGGCCTTCTTATCCGAGATGCGCCATAGTCGCTGGATCCCGCCATCGCCGTCCGTGAAGGTTATATCTTCCTTTTTCCCCACAATCGCTTTTTGGATGGCTTTTTCAACGACCTTTGCCTTGTCATCGTAAATGAAGAAGATTTGCTCGAGATTCGCTTTGTTTGCGTCCATTAACCTGAACCGGTCTTCCATTGGTTTCGGGAATGTTTTTTCATGGGGAAGGACGCCTTTCCCGAGCTCCTCGAGCTCGATCAACGCGACTAAGCCGAGCCGGTCATATCTTTTACCCCCGTGCGTGAACTCGTGCGCGTAAATGTATAACGATGGCTCTGGATCTTGCACGAAAATGCCGTCGTGTATCCATTTATCGAGCAATCGGGCACTACTCACGTATTTATCGCCATTCTCAGCTTTCGGTAGGATAAGGTGCACGTAATTGTACTCCGATCGCTTGACGAACTCCTCGCGCTGGGCATCGGAAATAACATCGTAAGGAGGGGTTGCGACGTCGGCCAAATCCTTGATCTTGGCTGGATTGTACCGAAATCCCTTGAATGGCGTGATCGTGACCACGAATGGCACCCTCATTTCTTCTTGTATAGCATGCCCGCTTCGAAGTACGTGTTCTCCATACCGATGTTGTCGAGGTCGTATTTCTTGCCGTCGATGATCGATTGCGCCGCGAGCAAGCCGGTCTCGATGCTGTGATCCTGGTTGTTATAAAAGTAACGACCATTTCGGCCGACGCAATACAAGTTCGAGAATTGCTTGAGGTGATTCGTGAGCACGTCGAGCCGCTGCTTGTACGTGAGATCCCACATAGGATAGGCTTTCTCGGTTCGAATGATCCAACCTTTCAAGAGATCACCAGTTTTTGCAAAACCCAGCCACTCGATCTCGTGCATGGTTTTCTTGATTATCAGGTCATCGTTCATATTCCACAACTCGTCACCCTTGAACACGAAATATTCGACGAGCAAGGAGGACTTGTTCTCCGGGGACATCGTCGGGTACCAGTTTTTCGGTTCCATGGCGCGGCCGAACGTCGGCGGCGTCGTGGGAAAATAGAGCCACGTGTCTTTCGTGAGGTGCGGCTTGTTGATGATGAGGAACACCTGGACTTGATCCCGGTACCCGAGGCTCTTTGCGGCCTTGATGACCCTTTCAGGCGCCTTCGGTTCGAGGATTTGCACGATTTCCGTGATGGGCATCGATGAAATCAGGTTTTGAACGCCTTCGTTGACGAGCTTCCCGCCCTTCGAATATTCGATGCCCGTGATCTTGCTGCCATCGTGGGTGATTTTCTTGATAGCCACCTCTTTCTCTATCCGGGCACCTTTCGAAGTTGCAAATTCTGCCATCTTGTCATATATCTCCTGAATGCCTTTCTTTGGATAATAGAATGAATCGATCATGGACCTGGGACCGCCGCCCTTGATCAATGCTTTCTTGACGATGTCGAACGCGTTCATGCCCTTGATGCGTTGTGCAGCCCAGGACCCCGCGATCTTGTTACATGGAATGCCCCAGATCTTCTCCGTATAGTTGAGTAAATTGAACTGGGCAAGCCGACGACCAAAGTTGAGAACGACGAAGTCCTCAAAGGTTATCCTGGGCGGTTTGACGAGAATATTGCGAACGGTTGCATTCGCGTAATCAAGAATCATTTTAATAGCAATAAACGGGTCCACATTCCTGAGCGCTTGAACAATATCCACGGGGTAATTGAAATACTTGCCATCGATTAATTGACGCGTGAGCCGATCGACCACGACCCAATCCTCGCCAAGCAACTCCTCGATCATCTTATACAGCGACGGGTTCAGGGAGAAAAAGCGATGGGGGCCGGCATCGGTCCTATACACTTCACCATCATGCTTGAATTCGAGGGTCTTGGCTAACCCACCAATCACAGCTTCCTTTTCGAGAACCAGGGATTCCATGTCGTGCCGGGCAAAGTTGTAAGCAGTTGAAAGCCCGGCTGGACCAGCTCCGATGATGATTTGCTTCACGTGAATTCACGTAGCTCTTGATTTCGTAACAAGAAGATTTTATGTTTCGTAACATAAATCGTTGCATGTACTGATAGGTATAATGGCGACCAGGCATGAAGATCGACGAAAAGAGTATCGAGAACCGAATACACGGGGGATTTATAGGGCGTGTCGTTGGGAGCACGATGGGAACGACCGTGGAAAATTGGAGTTACGAGGATATCAAGAAAAAGCATGGCACCATCGATGAATACATAGGGTTCGTGTTCGACGCGCAAGGACACATCCCGGGAATCCCGAACGATGACGAGATGTTCGAGATTGTCTTGCTCATGACTCTCGAAGAGAGGGGAAATCAAGCCTCGAAAATCACGACCATAGACATTGCAAAGAAATGGCTTGACTTGATATCCCCTAATTTCACGTTTACGGCCGAGAAGGTCGCCATTGAACGCTTTCGGAAAGGTCAATTCCTTTTTGGTGAGAACCTGGTTCAAGGGAACCCTTATTACGACTTTATCGGAGCTCAAATGCGTGCAGAGATGCCAGGGTGGGTTAATCCCGGGAACATGGACGCTGCATTGAAGTTAGCCAAGATCGACGCCGAGGTAAGCCACGCGCGCGAAGGCATAATTGGCGAGCTCTTCATATCAGCAATCATCTCGAATACATTCATTGTTCCGTTGAAGGCAGCTAGCTTTACTGGAAAGATTGCATTTCCCGACCTACAAAAGGTCATCGAGAAGAGTAAAGCCGCGATACCAGTTGGCAGCCTGTACGCGAAGGTCATCACCCGCGTGGAGACGTTATACAAGAAGCACCCTGCAGACTGGGAAACGAATTTCCTCGAGTTCCGCGAGTTTGTGACGAGCGAGATCTTGGACGAGCTCTGCAAGGATGCTGACAAGGCACGCCAGGACACGCTGCGCAGGATATTCCGGATCCACGTGTTGCCGAATGCCGGTATCATCATGCTGGCGCTGCTTCACGGGCAAGGCGATTTTTCCAGGAGCCTGGAGATCTGCGCGGATTGCGGTATGGATGCAGATTGCAACTGCGGGAACGTCGGTGCGATCCTGGGTACCATGTTAGGACCGGAGAATATCCCGGGCAAGTGGAAGGACCCGCTCGACAATCGATTCCTCACCTTGACAAAGGACGCTGAGGAGGACCACCTCGATGCTGTCGCCCGGCGGATCTACGAGATGTCGAAAAAAATGAGAAGTTGATACCCGCCTCCTAAATCCCGAGGTGCGATGACCTCTGGTTAGACGGATTTCTCAGTAAACGTGCGCATCAATTCCGGTGCACTGAAGTTATCGTCAAACGGGAAAGTTACTTTTTTTCCTTCCTTGATGCTGAGCAGGATGCCCCGCATAAACTCGACTGATTTCCGCCCCTCGTTCACGTCCACGCTGATGATCTTGCGATCATCCTTCACGATAGCCTCGAGAAAGTTGCTGAACAACGCCTTGTTGAGTTGTAAATTCTTCGGGCCCATTCGCTCGAGCATAGAATGCGTAACCTTAGCCGTTCCCTTCCGCATATCGTTGTAAAGCTTGGGCACGCCAAGAGCGCCCTTCAGTCCTCGACCGGTTTCTAGGGCACCTTCGGTGCCGTAGATGGCAAAATCCTCGCGCTTGCCGCTCTTGTAAGCCACGCCCATCTGGCACAAGCCCATAGAGCCGTTTTGAAACTCGACGATCACGTTGGTGTTGTCATCGGTCTCAACATGCTCGTGCCTGGCGATGCGGCTCGCGGCCATGACCGATTGCACGGGACTCGGCGAGAACCACAAGAACTGGTCCATGAAGTGGATGATCTGGTTTGCCAGCGCGCCTGCACCCTCGGTTTTCCAGTGACCGCGCCATCCTTCCCAATCGGCATCGGCATTCTCCGGAACGGGAGAAGAATTCAAGTAATAGTCCTCCGTTCTAAACCAGTGAAAGATCATATTTAATTGGAAGACGAATCCGAGATCACCGGCCGTGATCGCGTTCCTGATGCCCCGGTAGATGGGATTGAACCGGTGCTGGAACCCGATAGCACATACGATCTTGTTTTTTTCAACCGCTGCCTTCATCTCGTCGGCTTGCTTGAGGTTGATGCACATTGGTTTTTCCGAGAGCACGTGCGCGCCGTGTTCGGCAGCCGCGATCATGATAGGCGCGTGAACATAATGAGGTGTAGCATTGATCACGAAATCCAGTTTTTCCTTATCGAGCATCTCCTTGTAATCCTTGTATGCCTTAACCTTGAGCTTTTCAGCCTTGCTTTGCAACGCAATGTCGCTGATATCGCAGATTGCAACCAGCTCGATCGTGTGGCCGAGTAAAGATTTCCACTGCTTCATCTCGCGGGCCCAGCCCGAGCCTCGCCCGCCTGCGCCACCGATCACGGCACATCGATAGTTAGTCATGAGGTTGCATAAGCTAGATATCAAAAAAAACTAATCCCTTCGATGCTGGGGTTCAATATTTCTTCGCCGCGCAAGCACTCCACGAGATGATGAGCATGAAACCGCCCGATATCAATGCGCCCTCTATCGGGAATCCAATGCCGATGCCAAGAAAGAAGAAGATGATCACGAAAGCATAGAGGATGAAGGAAACTACGAGAACGCCGAGGCTGCAGTCGGATGTTTCCAAAGCTCATTGCACTAAAATGAGACCGAAAAGGAGCCACATTGCCATGAACCCGATGAACCCGCCGAATACTGCGCCAGCAGGAGATAATAGGCCGATCAACGCCCCGACGCCGAGCCCACCGCCCGAAAATGCAAGCATCTGCATAAAAATGGTCGGATCATAGCGGCTAACCAGAAGGAATATCGAGCCCGCCGCAAACCCCAAGCGCAAGCCCAAGGAGATGCCAAGAACCACGCCCATGGGACTGCTCGACCCGAGCCACGCGCCCATTCCGGTGCAGGCACCAAAGCCTATTGCGAACGTCAGGAACTTTGCCTAGAGTTCCTTCATCTCATCTTCACAGGGATACAACTTTCGTTGAAGCGCGTCGCTCGTCAAGCCAACAAGTGCCCCCGCGATTGCCCCGATGAAGCCATCGTTCATGTTCACCCCGAGCCATCCCACGAGAAAATCCGTGACAATACAAATCCCAAAGGTTAGGAGAATATTCGCCACGCCGCTCATGAACGCATCCTCTGCTTGGCTTGCTGGATATGAGTTTCTTGCCATAACGTCCAGCTGTATATTTTTAAAATAGCTTGTCGTGGTGACGGGAAGCATCTTTATGCAGCATGGGTGAAATCATTGCTTTGGGCGAAAATTCCCACTTGTTTTTTGTCCCTTTTTGTCCAGTTCAATAGCCTTTATGGCCTCCGGGTGAAACCGTGAAAGAAAAGACATAAATGCTCGGGATCCTTCTATTTTCGTGAGCATCAGTGCTCATTCGATATGTATTGGTAGTTTTTTAAAATGACAATTGAGATCGATGATGCTGGCACTGGGGACCCCCTCTTAGGGGCCGTTATCGGCTTTTATCGCCGGGAAACAGACCAGCTTCATTTTGAATGGATACCGATCGAGGCCTACCAGGCCCCGAAATTTTACAAGGAATTGCCGCAAGAAGAAGCGGCGAAAGCTGTCATGCGCGGGTTACTTGCCATGAACCGCAAGCCGGACGAGGTTGTCCTCATTTGCTCCGGTTCCATCTTCGACAAGGCTCGCGAGTCCCTTGACTCCGCGAACATCAAACACGAGCCTCTCAAGGTTGAAGGCAAGTTGCAGGACGCGGTCGAGGATGAATATGTCCGCGCGTGCGAGCAGTTAGGAATACACAACAAGGCATTGCGCATCGATGAATCAGAGAAAGACAAGGGTTACAAGAAGCGATATTTCATCTTGCTCAACTGGGCCAAGAAACACCCGCAAGAGCGGGAAAAGCACGTCAAGAACGGCTTGAACTTCTGGCAATATGCCAAGGACCAGCAAAAACCCATCCCGGGCGGCTGGAAAAAAGCACGAAAAGATTTTGAAGACAAGCTGGAGGCAATCTTGCGCAATGGTTCCCACAACGGGAACGGCAACGGGTTCAACTGGGACAAGCTGCGCAACATCATTAAGAACTCATTCTCCGAAGAGAACGTGTGGCTCAACCCGTTCGTGACACCCGAACCGGGCGGTGTCCAGAACATCCGGGAGAACCAATCGGCCATGCACATGCAATTATACAACAACCTGCTGAGCCAGATTTACGTGTTTCTCGGCCGGGGCTTCAATGAGACGGCGGGCGAGGCGGTATGGAAAGCCGTGATGTGGAAAGAAGATGAACATGCCGTGAACGGCATCATCTTCTACGTCGCGAGGGATGATCAATACCGCCAGAACCTCAAGTGGCTCAATTTCTTGCGGCCGCTCATCCCGAAGCTGCTCGGGTCGCACATGCGATTCGCTTACAAGCCATTCTGACATTAAATGAACCCGAAACATGTTCTGTTAAAAGTTAGAATATACCTCACCTTTTTATTCACCACGTCGTGATTTATCCAATTTGGATTCAACATGCAATCCCGCGCCATCGCTGGTTGTCCATCCTTGGTGAAGGCTCCTTCTAAAATGCTGTCATGGAATATCTAGTCTAGAAGCCTACAAGGTTCTAGGAATAGTTGATCGAAATGGAACGGGGCAAATCGATTACCATTGCATCGATTTTTTGTTTTATCGTGTTAATTTCTATTGGAACACAACATATTTTTACCAATACTGCAAATTCGCAGAATGCATTACAAAAGGGGAATATCATTGCATCCGCCATCTGGAATCCACCCGGGATCATATCAACAGAAAGTACAAATGCTTCTAGGACACCCGCGATGACCATTGATAATGCCAACAATGTGCATGTGGCGTGGGTTGACAATTCTGGACTTGGCGGTTCCGGTACGGATAATGATATATATTACAAATATTTGGATGCCACGACGGGCATATGGAGCCCCGCCGAGGTTGTGTCCACGGAAAGCACGGGAAATTCTGATTGCCCTGCGATTGTCGTCGACGGATACCGCAACGTCCACCTGGCCTGGCAGGATAATACGAATTATCAAGGTTCGGGAAGTGATTACGATATCTTATATAAAGTGCGAAATGCATTGACCGGTACATGGGGCACCGCAGAAGTCGTTTCCTCGGAAAGCACGGCAGATTCAAAGCATCCATCGATCGCCGTTGACTCGTCTGGAAATGTGCACATTGCATGGGACGATTACACGAATTATGGTGGCCATAACGACAATGTCCTGGATATCTTTTATAAATGGCGAAACGTGGCTACCAACACGTGGAGTAGCGTCTCGATAATATCTTTGGATAACACATTTGAAGCCACGACCCCAAACCTCTTTATCGATCAACTTAATACCATTCATATGGTCTATAGAGACGGATATTCCTTTATTGGTAACAGCTGGTATGGTGCATATCGGTCCAAAACAGTTCAATCTTATACATGGTCATCCAAATCATGGATATACATGTCGAATTTTGATTTTCGAGATGTGATCAATCCTTCGATTATTGTCGATGGATTAGGGAATAAGCACATCGTTTGTTTCCAATGGAGCTGGACCCCAGGCATATCGGAGGAACGGGTAATTTTGTTTTATCAACGATATGACAAGATCGCAAATAGTTGGTGTCAACCATTCGATCTCGGTTATTTGGGGGGATTAAAGGAAATGACTAACGACTATATCGCAATTAAACCATCAATTGCCATCGATAAAGATAACAACCTTCATGTCGCATGGAATGAAAATGGAACAATCTTCGAAAGATGGATGAATCAATCAATCCCAAATTGTCAATATACTGGATGGAGTAGCAAGGATTTGATCTCAACCAATCCCGTTGATCCGGCAAGCAACCCGATCGTAGCTGCGAGCGCGTCAGGCTGTCTCCATGTTATATGGGACAATAATACTCGTGCGGAAGGATATAATGCGTTATGGTACCAGTGCGGAGCCGCACCGTATTCGAAAATTTATCACGCATCGGCTGCTTTATCCGGCAATCCAGTTCCTAATTTTATCGCGAATGCAACATATATCGAGCCGGGAAATGCTGTGCAGTTCAACTTCACCGGTTATGGCGGTATGGCGCCGAGCACTTTTCAATGGAATTTCGGGAATGGCGCCGGCAACTCGACAGACCGTGATCCAATTTATGCTTTCAGCACGCCAGGAAACTACTCGGTCACGCTCGTGGTTACTGACAATTCCAACAAGAGAGGCACGATCACGAAAGCGAATTTCATCTCGGTATCAGTGAATCTACCACCGGCTGCGAATTTTACAATAAATCCAACTTCACCCGTTGACGGCCAACAAATTCAGTTCACCGACACTTCGGTTGATCTCGATGGCACGGTCGTTGGCTGGCAATGGAACTTTGGTGACTTCACCGCGAACTCCACGGCACGAAATCCGACCCACGTTTACAACCTTCCCGGAACCCACATGACCACGCTCACGGTCATCGATGACCGCGGCAAATTCGGCACAAGGGTAATGAATATCACGGTCGTGGCTCAGAATACGCCGCCGATGGCAGTCTTCATATTTGGTCCGGTATCGCCGGTAGTAGGCCAATCAGTCGTGTTCTCGGACTTATCGACTGACTTCGATGGCGTCATCGTTTCACGGGAATGGAGCTTCGGCGATGGCACCGCAAACGCGACGAGCCAAAATTCAGCTCACGTTTACAGTATTCCCGGAACATTCACGGTAACGCTTACGATCATCGATGATGACGGCGCGTCAGACACGTTTCAATACAATATCACGATAGCGGAGACTGATCCGTCTGGCACGAGTAAGAGTATCGGCCAAGGGGTGAGCATTATCTTGGCGTCCGCACTTTTCTGCGCCGGGATTGTATCTATCATCGTGATGAGAAAAAGACGTGGACATCTGGACTCCATCGTGGAATGATCACGTTCTGTTTTAGTACTATACCTTTTTTTGTATATTTGGTATTCATAGAATGTGATATACGATGGTACAGATGGAGCAGAAATACAAGTCATTAGACAAGATATTCAAGGATCCACCAAACGAGTTCCGCATGATGCCGTTCTGGTTCTGGAACCACGAGATGGTGGAAAAAGAAGTGACCCGCCAAGTCAAGGACCATCTTGTCCACGGCATCGGCGGGGAATTCATCCACCCGCGCCATGGAAGGCTCACGCCCTACATGGGACAGCGATGGTTGGAGTTGGTCGAAGCCACGGCGGATAAATGCAAGGAGCTGGATATGCCTTGCTTTCTCTATGATGAGGATAATTGGCCGAGCGGCCCTGCAGGAGGCTTTATCACTGGCCCGTATAAGAAGGAGAATCGCGGGAAGTTCGTGGTCCTGTTTGACGAGCAAGAATTCACGGGCACGCACAGGGTTGAATACGACCTCGATTACAAGAACTTGTCTCCCGAGGCAGAGTTCATCGCGGCAGTCGCCGTGCCCAATCCAGACGCATACCCGGATTTCTCTGCGGTCATCGACAAGCAACGAGACTTGTCGGATCGCGTGAAGGATGGTAAATTCACGTGGGACGTGCCCGAGGGCAAATGGTGCGTCATCTTCTTCTGCATGCTCGTGAACTCGGCGGATGCCAACTTGAACGGGTACATCGACATCTTGCGGAAGGAAACCGTGCGTGAATTCATCGACTTCACTCACGAGAAGTATGCCAAGTGGTTCATCGATCGGGGTAAGAAGGAGTATCTCGGCACCGTCGTCCCCGGCATCTTCACGGACGAGCCGAGCATGGCTCATATGGAAGCGAACAAAGCCTACATGTTCCCGTGGATCACCTTCACGCCCGATATGCCCAAGCGCTTCAAGGAAATGTTCGGCTACTCGTTCAACGAGGTTCTGGTGTCTTTGTTTCACGAGACCGGCGCCATATCGGCAAAGCATCGCTGCCACTACTGGGCATGCGCGGTCGACTTGTACGTGAATGCGTTTTACAAGCAGATCTACGATTGCTGCGACAAGTATCACATGCGCGCGACCGGCCACGTCAACTCGGAAGGAGTGTTCCCATCGAACATTAAGAACCACGGGGACTTCTTCAAGGTCTTTCAGTATATGCACTACGGCGGCGTCGACCAGCTCACCGAGGACGTGCGTCCGGATCATATAGAAGATATTTGGAACCTTACCAAGGAACCTTACACGGGAATGGCCCGGGAAATGCTCACGGCGAGCAAGCTCGCCAGTTCCGCAGCGCACTTGCTTGGCAAACCGCGTGTGCTCGTTGAAGCCTACGGCACGTCGTCGTGGGACATCACCATGGCCAGCGCCAAGCGCGTCACGGACTTCTTAATTGCAACGGGCTGCGACTTGTTCGTGCCCCACTCGTTCAACATCTCCGAGGACGGGTACCGCAAAGGAGATCATCCCGCCGCGTTCAATTATCAGCCCTACTACTCGCACTGGAAAAAAGTGGCTGACCATTGCGGCCGGTTGTGCGCCATTTTGAACGCACATTCCGGTACGTTGAAGGCAGATGTGCTGATGCTGTACCCGGCGAAGTCCTTCCACGCAGAAATGGTGCCAACCACGTCGGCCATGGCAGAAATGATCGGCAACTACATCACGCACAACGCGGATTGCATCTTCCGCCAGCAAATCGATTACGAGATCGCGAACGAGGAGATGATCCGTGGCGGCGCGATCGTTGGGAACCAAATCAAGATCCGCGATGAAACGTTCAAGGTCTTGTTGCTCGGTGCGACCACTTGCATGAACATCGAGTTCGCTAAATTCGTGAAAAATTTCTACGACGCGGGCGGCAAGATCCTCGCCACGTACAGCTTGGCATACAAGGAAGAAAACACGGGTGAATCCACGGAAGTCGCAAGCATCTTCAAGGGAATATTCGGCATCGATCCGAAAGGCCTTGCCGATGACATCGCCGCGGGTAAGATAACCGATTTCGAAGCCGTGGAGAGTAAAAACAAAGCGGGTGGCCACGCCATTCTCATCAAGGCACCGAGCAAGGTGCCTTACTCGGGACCATATTATCCCTTGTTCGAGCAATCTTGCCGAAAATTGCTGCCGCTTGACAAGCGAGACACGATCGCGTTTAAGGACGAGAAGAAGCAGTCGCATGCCGCCTATGTCATGGTCAAGCACAAGAGCATCGATGGCAAGGAGTTTTATTTCGTCGCAAATACAGGGCGCGACGCGTCGTATGCCGGCGTGAAAATGCTGCTCGGCGTGGTGCCATCCAAGGTTGAATCATGGAACACGCTCACGGGCGAGATATCGGCTGTCGACGCGTTTGGCATCGAGAACGGGAAGGTGGCGATGACGCTCGATTTCCCGCCGAACCAATCCTACTTGTTCGTGGTAACGCCGGCCAAGGAAGCCAAGTCCAAGGAGGCGGCGAAGGTCACGAAGCCCGCGATCGCGAAGGCCATCGATCTCGGGAACACGTGGTCGTGCAAGCTCAACGCGCCGAACGGCGCGATGCTGTACCAGGACTGGCACTCGTCCTACAAGGTCGAAGCCGGAAGGGCGTGGGGATACGTTCAATTCCGAACGTTTACCCATGAATTCGTGGTGAAGGATGTCGCGGCTATCAAGCCGGTCAAGGTGGTCATCGAAGGCCTCGTCGGCGATTATGGCTGGTGCAAGACCACGACCGACGTGCTGATCGGCGGTGACC
>JAUQYW010000802.1 GCA_030587525.1 Candidatus Sigynarchaeota archaeon
GGCAGCTGCCAATATAATAGCGAGCCCCGTCACTGTGACGAAGCGTTGCCTTATCATACCATGTGTTTTAATGTTCAACGTATTTTCTCACCTTAAACCTCTCTGATGAAGTCCTAACGATATCAACAGCGGGAATACATATTAACCAAATTAATCGTTTAAAAAGAAAAAGTAATATCACACGAGCAAGCAACACGGGCACGTAAAACACCATCCAGGACTAATTCTACCGGGAATTCGTGTTCACGCGTTCGACGAGGGATGCATGGATGGCTTTTGCAACTCGTCATTCTTGCGATAGTATATGAAAACGACCGGATATTCCTTGCTTGAGACGAAATATTGCGTTCCGATGAGTGAAATACCGATGACCGTGTCTTTCTTCATCGTCGAGTAGAAATAGCCAGCATCCTCGATGTTATCTCTCATATGCAGGATGTCGTGCTCGCGCGCTATTTCATCGAAGAACGGAACCAGGAACGCAAGGCCAAGGACTTCAAGAAAGCAGAAGAGACGCGAGCGTTTCTCAAGTCGGCCGGCATCGAGTTGATGGACGGCAAGGACGGCACCACGTGAAAGCTTGCCACCTAGACGCATATCTTCTATGCGATACAACAGATTATAACTTATGATTAAGAGAAAAAAAGGAAAAACCGGTGGTAACGTGGTTCACGCGCGCCGTGCTTTCCTCTTGGCAATGATAGCAGCAATCGCGGCAATTGCCACGATGGTCAAGAGCCACGGTTCATAGCCGGGGACGAAAGGATTTTCAAGGCAATCGTTGTTACTCGCGACGTTTGAACTGCCTTTATCGAGGATACATGCTTTTGTATTGTAATGCAGCACGTTGTACGTGATGTTGTTGAAGCTGGAGGTCGTATACAATTCAACACCATACGAGTTGTAGGACGCGGTGTTGTACGAGATCGTGTTGTTGGAACCGGCCACGGAAATGCCATCATTCCCGTTGTACGTCGCGTTGTTGCCCGAGATCGTGTTGTAGCGCGAGACGGCGCTGGTGATGGGATTATTATCCAAGAAAATGCCATCCCCGTTGTTGTACGACGCGTTGTTGCCCGAGACCGTGTTGTTGGAACCGGCCAAGGAAACGCCTGTATACGTGTTGAACAGCGCGGTATTGCCCGAGATCGTGTTGATGGAACCGATCGAGGAAATGCCAGTTCCATTCACGTTGTACGACGCGGTGTTGTCCAATATCGTGTTGTTGGAACCGATCGAGCCAATACCACTGCCATTCTCGTTGTACGACGCCGTGTTGCTCGTTATCACGCTGTTGTTGGAGGAACCGCTGCCTGAACCTTGTAGGAGAATGCCGCCGTTTTTGTTATAGGATGCTGTGTTGCCCGTTATCACGCTCTTGTTGGAATCGCGCAAGATAATGCCAGCCCCGTTGTTGTACGACGCAATGTTGCCCGATAAATTGCTGTTGTTGGAACCGTATAGGTGAATGCCGCTGTACTCGTTGCACGACGCGTTGTTGCCCGAAATCACGCTGTTGTTGGAATGTTCCAAGTAAATGCCTTCCACGTTGTTGTAGGATGCGTTGTTGCCCGATATCACGCTGTCGTTGGAAGTGACCAGTTTCATGCCATACCCGGCGTTGTGCGACGCGGTGTTGCCCGAGACCGTGTTGTTGCCGCTATTATCCAAGAAAATGCCATGATACATAGTATTATACGACGCATTATTGCCCGAGACCGTGTTGTTTTTGCCAGACAAGTACATGCCATTGTTGTTGTTGTGCGACGCGGTGTTGGCCGAGACCATGTTGTTGTTGGAATTTTCAAGATCCATGCCAATATAGGGGTTGTACGACGCGTTATTGCCCGATATCATGCTATTGTTGAACTTGATCAAGGCAATGCCACGATACCCGTTGTGCAACGCGGTGTTGCCCGATATCACGCTGTTGATGGAACCGATCGAGGAAATGCCATCAAACCCGTTGTACGACGCGATGTTGCCCGAGACGTTCGCGTTCGTAGTATTAACAAGCCGGATGCCGGCATCCCCTAAAAGAATTCCTGAGTTGAACACGGTGCAGTTGTGGATGATGAAATGATCAGTCGTGTTCTGTATGGAGATCGCTGACCCGGTACCGCTGGCGTTGATGACCTTGTTCTCGATGCGGTAGGGGGTACCCACTGTCCCGTCCCCGCTGCTCGATACCGCCGCCAGCTGGGCGTTTCCATCGACAAGAATTATGGGGTCCGAGGCGCATCGAATGTTACCCGTCTCGCCAAGGAATTCATTCTTACCTTTCGTTTCGTGGGTTATTTTCATGCTGCCGATCGTGGCAGCTGCCAATATAATAGCGAGCCCCGTCACTGCGACGAAGCGTTGTCTCACCATGCCATGTGTTTTGATGCTCAACATATTTTCTCACCTTTGTACCGTTTCTTCAAACTTTGATTCCGCCAGCTCATCTATTGTTCTTACCCCCATATATTTGTCTTGACCATCAATTTTCGTCTTTTTCAACTGCTGGATCCCGCGTTCATCGTGGAACTTCGGTGATCGCGATGATCTTGTCGCACAGCGGGCATACCCACATGTGTGCTTCGGTCTTATCGAGATGGAGGGACTCGACCGGGTCGGGCTTGTCGGTTTTCGATCGCGGGGCGAGCAACAAGTTGTGCAAGTGGATTACCTTGTTAGAATAGGGACATTTTGCCATAATCCTAATATACCTCGTTAGGTTAAAAAAGTCCATCTCCAAGTGAGCACCAGGAGCGGGTGCCTGGAAAACCTTGTTTTTTATGCTAAGCTAAAATCTGAGATCGAGATCGCATTCTTTACCGGTTTCCAAGCGCGGGATAAATGCTGCCGTCTTGCTGATGAAATTCGACTTTTATAACAAAGAAGCTATAATAAAACTTTCCACGTTTGGCAGCAACCGACACATTCCTTAAATTTAATAGAATCCATGATTTTTATCAAATAGAAACACACATACCACGCGGGCATAGCTCAGCAGGTAGAGCAATAGACTGTTACATGGCGTTTATCCGACGCTGTACAGACATCTATTGGTCGTAGGTTCGAGCCCTACTGCCCGCGCTTTTTTTTCCCTTATTCTCTTGAATTATCGTGACCATCGAACCACTCTTCACCTCGTTCCTTAGGTTCATAGAATAAGTTCAACTCGAGACCTCCAATTTATCACGAAATCCCATCAAGACCACGGCCTTCAGGCCGTGGATACAACGGGAAGATACGTCGTGCCAAGGTGATTTCCAGAAATTCAGCACACCCCCGTCATCTATAAATCCATGCACTATGGAACCGAGCAATGGAGATCGATCGTGCGTTCAAGATCCGCCTCTACCCGACCGCGGATCAAGCCATATTGCTCGTCAAGACGCTTGGCTGCAAGCGGTTCATCTGGAACGCGATGCTGGCCGAACGAATGGCATGGTACCGGGATCACGGCAAGAGCATCGGGAATCAGCGAAAAACCGAGAAGGAATGGAAAATCTCGTTCCCGTTCTTGAAGTTTGTGGATGCCATCGCGCTGCAACAAGCATGCATCGACCTCGATCGTGCTTACGACAATTTCTTCAGCGGCCGCTCCCGGTTTCCCTTGTTCAAGTCCCGGAAAGGCAAGCAATCATACCGGACGATCAACGTGAACGACAACGTCAAGATCGATTTTCACCGGTGCTACCTAACGTTGCCAAAAGTCGGCCCTGTTGCCTACCGGGACGACCGGACATTCATGGATCGGGTGCGGAGCGTGACCGTGTCGAGAACCAAGACCGGTCGATTTTTTGCATCCATTCTCGTGAAGCAAGAATGCAAGGTCGAACCGATGGCTGCATTGCAAGAAAACAAGATAGCAGCGTTCGACATGAGCGCGAGAGAATTCCTCGTCGGCGAGCATGGCCGCTGCGAGAATCCACGGTTTACCGTTCAGAGGAACCGCGGCTCGTGCGGCTGCACCGCCGTGTGTCGCGCAAGGTGAAAGGATCGTCGAACCGGGACAAGGCTCGGGTTCGATTGGCGCGGATCTACGAGAAAATCGGGCGTCGGCGCACCGATTGGCTCCAAAAAATCTCGACGATACTCGCGAACGAGCATGACGCGATCATCATCGAGGCCTTGAACGTTGCGGGCATGAAACGGTGGAACGACGGCATCGCCAAGTCTATCACGCTGGACTTCTCGTGGGGCGCGTTCGTGCGCATGCTCGGATACAAGATGGCGTGGCGTGGAAAGCAGCTCGTCATGACAGACCGCTTTTTCTCGTCGAGCAAGATGTGCTCGGCGTGCGGTGCCGTGAACAGCACGTTGACGCTTGCCGACCGGCATTGGACATGTCCGTCTTGCGGCGCGATGCACGACCGGGACGTGAACGCGGCGACCAACATCAAGCGCGAGGGCTTGCGCATCCTTTCGGAGAAAGGAATAAAGGTCATCAAACCAACACTACCGCTGGAACGGCGGGAATCAACGCTTCTGGAAACCCGGCAAGACCAGTTCCCTCGATGGCACGGGTCGATGAAAGAAGAATCCATGTCCTTTAGGGCGTGGTAGTTCAATAAAAAAGCACAACGTTGACTATACTATCAAGGTACCTCCAAACAAGCATGAACCAGTTATCGCGGTATCTACCGGGGGATTGAACACTTGTTGAAGTATCGCATCGCGCGACAGTATCCCATCCCATACATCGACCGAGTGACTATGCCCGCAAAATGGGCAACGTGGCTCGCCAAGCAAGGCGATGGTAATCCCCGGCTCGAAGCAGAGCCATCAAGCAATGGATTCACGACATGGGATCACGCAAAGCACGGTATAGCTCCGTGGATGGAATTCTTCTACGATTGGCGTTTCGCAGACCTTTTTAACACCGGAGCCTTGGATATGCTGCTCACTTGCGGTGCCTATCGCCAAATTGCATATAGCGCGGACGGAAAGGAAAAATGGAAGTACGAGGATCCAGATGCTGGTTTCTTGGACATCCGGCTGGACAGCAACTTTCCCGTGCTCGACATCGACGGGGACGGGAAGACCGAAGCGGTCTTGCCTCGGAAGGTGAACGGCGTGCTGCAGTTATGCGTGATCGATACCATGACCGGAATTACGCGGCATTCGACGCCGTTTCCTGACTTGAAGTCGCACCCGAACGATCTTCGTGTGTCAGTGCTCGCGATGAATGCACGAGGCACGCCCACCCCGCATGAGATTCTCGTCGGTATCGACTATTGGGTTCTGTATCTATACGACAGCGACTTGAACTTGATCTGGGAGCGCGAGCTCCACTATCATCCCCACCGGAACAAGAGGCATAAGATGATGGGGCACACGCCGCTGGTCAAGGATATCGATCGTGATGGAAAGGACGAGATCATCGCCGGGTCGACCGTGCTTGGCGGTGATGGTCGCGTGCGCTGGGTTGCACCCGATTTACCAGCAATATTGCGTGATGGCCACGTAGATTGCCCTGTAGTCCTTGATTGGAAAGGAAACGGCCAGCCTTCGATTTTTTTTAGTACCGGAGCTTATAATTTCGAAAGAAAAGGAGAATTTGGATGGAATCTCGCATGGGGTCTAGCGAAGAAAAGTAGGTTTGATTTGCACCCAGCCCAATCGATTATCCACGGTCAAGCGGCGAGGGTTGCACGGCTGTTGCCAGGATCCGGTGGCCAGCAAGTGGTCTTATACGACAACGTCAACCGGGTGTTTCGCGACAAGCCGGATCGTGTTATTGCCATTGCTGAAGGTGGCCGCGTGCTCTGGGAAAGGGAGTTTTTCGGCCCAAACATGCAAGAGGGTGGATTCGGTTTCTGGTGTGGCGACTGGGATGGCGACGGCCTCGATGAGGTATTCGTCAATGACAGAGATAAAGTCAATATCCTGCGCGGTGTGAATGCGGAGGTCATGGGTACTCTGCCAGGCCACCTTGTCTACGTACACGACATCCTCGGAGACAACCGTGCCGAAGCCATCATCATGGACACGATCGGCCCCGGCCAGCAGCTCTTGATCTGTGAAAATAACGATCCCCATCCACGCGGCGAGGAGCCCTTGAAATCGCGCAAGGTGGGGCCTACCCTTTACAATTGCACCCGGTACTAGAAATATAATTATTCGGTCCGGGGGAACCAGATGCACGACGGCGTGGCGCTTTGACCGAACGGCTAAGTTTCGAGCAAATCTTGCAAGATGTAACGAACGGCGGTCGATTTCTGAACAACTGATTACGGATAACACTTCGCACGCACGTTCAATGATTTGTTTTTGAGTTGATTTATTGATTATAAATACGTGCTGATAGCATAATTGCACGGGATCGTTCACCGAAGCAACCATTTCCACAGCGGTATAAATGCAATACCGCCCTTCTCGCGTTCCACATTTTTCGTGATTAGTATGATTTCTTTTATATTCTTGAACGTTTTTTGAAACTCCAACAGCGCATCTGTTTCCCGGGCATCGATAGCATCGGTGTAGGAAACGTTTATTGCCGTTAATGATTGATCTTTATTTTTAATGACGAAATCGACCTCGCCTTTATTCTTCCAATAATAGACGTTGCGCTCATTCCTCTTCAATTCCAACAGTACGAGGTTTTCCACGAGCTTTCCCTCGTCTCTTGAAAATTTAAAGGAGATTGCATTTCGCAACCCGTTATCGATGCAATACACTTTCGACGGGCGAGTTTTTTGATCTTTCATCGAAAACGAGAAATAATCCACGATAATGACCATATACGCTTCGATGAAGTACGCGAAGTAGTCCTTTATCGTGTCATATGATAAACCCAAGGCGCCGCGTAAAGTGCGCAGCGAGAGCATCCCCGTAAAGTTGGTGAGAAGGAATAACGCCAGGTCCTTTGCTCTTTTGCTGTTCAAGTTGTAGCGATCGATGATATCCTTGTATAGCATGTCGTCGAAGTATTGCTGCAAGAGGCGCCCCTTGAATTCCTTGCTCGTGAAAAACACGGCCGGAAACCCACCGAACTCGATATAATCATTCAATGCTTTCATTATTTGATGTATTTGCGTTTCAAGAACCAAGCCTCCTTGAGCTTTCTGCAAATCGATGTCGAGCCTTGAGAAATCGATAAATTCCTTGAAACTCAACGGAAACACCTCGAACGCCAAGTTCCGCCCTGTAAGTAATGTCGAATACTCCCGCTTGAGTAGATAGGAGCACGAGCCCGATATCACAAATTTACAGTTCGATTGTGAATCGTAATGGTGACGGATCCACGATTCCCAGCCTTCACGCCGGTGTATTTCATCGATGAAAATATATGCCTTTTTATCAGGATTGATGATATTTCGATAGCCGTTGTAAATGTCATCCAGCGTGTGTTTTGAAAGCGACAAGTCTTCGAGATTGACGAAGAAGATTTGCTCGGGCGCTACACCTTGGCTCAAAAGACGATCCACCATTTGATACATCAACGTGCTCTTGCCTGAACGACGCACGCCAATGATGATCGTGATTTCCCGGATTTCCACGGACTTGACAAGGAGTTCATAACCTTTTCTTAGCAGTCCCTTCAATTCATCAGGTACTTTCTTCGTTACCCACCAGGGATTATGCTCCGTTAATTTTTGAATTTCCACGTTACAATGTAACGTAACAATTATATAAGAATGTTACGATCGATTGTAACAATTATATTAATCTCGGAATACTGGCAAAAAAAAAGGCTTTATTCTGTTCTCGAGAACCAGATGCACGACGGCGTGGCGCCTTGGCCGAGCAGCACCGTGTTGTTCGCGTGGTAGTACGGGATCGTGACAGGATCACCCAGCCCCCATGACGTCACCGCTCCACCCGTGTTCGGATTCGCGGCGAATTCTGGGTAGTTGGAGCTGCTGATGGAAACCTGAATCTGGTGGCCCGGGGTGAAACGGTACGCCATCGACCACAAGTCAACATCGAGGGTATACACGTTGCCGGGCACCATGAGCGCGGTCTCGTTCGACCGGAACCCGTCACGATACCGGGTCTTCAAGATGCCGTCGGCGACGATGATCTCGCGGCCGTCGGGATAGATGTCGAGCAGCTTGGCCGTGAAGTCCGTGTCCGTGCAGTTCGACATCACGTTGAGCGTGGCGCGGATGCGGCCGATGATCTCCACCGGCGCGGTCAAGACCGGCGTGCGGAACTTCAAGATATCGCTGCGGTTCGCTTCCACCAGCTTGTTGTCGTACGCGCCTATTCGGAGCAAGGGATCGACCGTGCCCGTGTATCGGGTGGCATTGATCATGAACGTTGTTCCACCACCATTTAGCACGGGATCAATAGGATCGTAAACATATGACAAGTTTGCCGGCGTGGATGGTGTCGAATTCGACAGCGTGCCATTCTCGTGGAAATACCATGCTTCTTTAGTGGAGGGTATCGGCCAATCCATTGCCGTGCGCCATTCATTTACCCTCGGATCCACGGAATCGGGATCCCCCATCACGATATAATAAACTCGCGGCTGCGCGGACCAGTTCCGCGCCTCGCCCCACAGTGATTCGCCGAAAATGAAATCTTGCGCTGCATACGCATAGCTGGAACCATCGTCCACCATGGAATAATTCACGCTCGGGTGATCGTTTCCGCCATGAAATACTGGTCCCATGACGAGGATCTGGTGCCCCTTGGCATAATCCGTGCCGTTCTTGTTGTACCACATGAATGAATCGATGGTTCCTTGCTGGAAGCAGTCGTACCACCCGCCAAAATGCACGGCTCGCGGGTGTACGTTGCGAGCATTGTCATTCATCGTGACCGACGTCGCCGCCCACCAGTCATCCTTGGCCGCGTGGTCGAACAAGGTCTGGTAGTATCCTAGGCCGTCCACGCCAGGTAACCACACGTCCATGAACCACTTCTGGAAGCAGCCCCCTGTAAAAATCCACTGGTCATACAGATCGGCGGCCCCGACATTGATGAAGGCCGCTTTCACATTTTCACCAGCAGCGTGGCCGTACAGCTCCGTGGCTGCGTCACCGGAAGAACCCGAGGTTGCGATGTTCCCATTGCACCAGGGCTGGGCAAGGATCCAGTTGACCGTGTCGACGCCGTCGGGCCCTTCCGTGTGGTATACTTGGAAAGGTACACTTCCTCTTGACCCCCACGCCCCACGCACGTCCTGGACCACGCCGATGTACCCTTGGTTAGCGAATGACTGTCCCAAGGCAACAAAATCCGCCCTCGCGCAGTTATACGCCGTCCGCTCCAGGATGACCGGCCTCGAACCATTTTCCATCGTCCAATTCGGCGGGAAATAGATTCGCGTGTAGAGCTTGTATCCGTCCCGCATCGTGACCCTATTTTGATTGATGCTAAAAGTAAAAATGAGTCCATTCGCCGCGAAGGCGATCGCGACTAACGTGATGCCCGCGACCACCTTCAAAACCGTGATGTGATTCAATTCACGCTTCATAGCTAAGAGGACGTGCCCCAATGCATAAATAGGTTTCAAGCGATGCTATTATGAGGTGCATGCAATGAGCGAAAAGGGCATCGATCTGGAACGGGTGGCGAAGGAGGCGTTCAAGCAAATCTTCGCGGGCGCGAAGTCGGTCGAGATAGACGGCAAGACCTATCCTATCGAGATATTGAAGAGCAGCCGGCTCAAGTCGGTTACCATAGGTGAATACCAGGTTATCGAGCAAAATCCCAAGAAGGAATCCCAATGGGCTCAAAAAGCAAGCGAAGGCCACAAGATCGCATGGATGTTTCAAGGACGCAAGTACATCGCTCGCGTGATGGACGGGGAATTCATGTTACTAGGAAAGAAGATTGTAACCTGAGGAATCAACAAAAAACTTAGAAAGGATTGACTTGAAAACTATACGTTTTCGACTCACGGATGCTGAATATGAGCGCGCGGAATTGCTTGCACAATTATTGGACAAATCCATACCGCCGTTGTTGAAAGAACTTAGCATGAAAGGCATTGCGTCTTCGATCGTCGAAATAGCTTTGACCTTGTATAAAAACAACAAGATTGGATTGAAAAAGGCGTGGAACCTGTCTGGCCTTGCATTTCATAAATTTCTCGGCCTTCTCGAGAGCCGTGGCATCGATCCAAGCATACCCGACGAGCTTATCGATTCCATGATCGAAACGGCAAAGGCGTTGACTTTTGAAGAGATGTTCCCGTGAAAATCAAAGGATGAATTGAGAAAACTCGTCAAGGAATTTGATTAACCGCCGAGTTCTTGCTTTTAAGGATGTCCCGAACCTAAGCCCCGGCGAAAATCATTTAAAGTAGTCTTCATGGATTATCATAGCATTCCGGCCACAAGTTGCCATGACTGCGCGCGACACGCGGGATGTTGAAAACCGTGCAATCACGGTCCGCTAGCTTAGCCAGGTTGAGCGCACGGCTGATAACCGTGTTTTCGTTCTAATTAAGAACGAAACGACAAAGGTCGTGGGACCGAAGCCCACGCGGACCACCATTTTTTCCCTTTTTTCTAGGTTCAAGCCTTTTTCTTGGAATTGAATGGAATCCGAGATTCCCGCGGTTCTCGCAACTCACGATCGTTTTATGGTTTGACCGCTTTTCATGATCATGGACCACACCATCGAACTGATGAGGTATTGCAAGTCCATCGGCCTGGATCTCGCCGGCGTGGCCGATCTCGCGCCGTTCAAGGCCGAGAAGGCATGTTTCCCGGAAAATCTGCTCGATGATTACACGTTCGCCGTGTCCGTTGGCATCCGCCTCGATGACGAGGTGCTGAATGTCATGACGGATCGACCAACACCACGTTACGATGCCCTTTACCAGGACGTGAACGCCCGGCTCGATGCAGCGGCCGAGAACGTCGTGCAATGGATACGTGGCAAGGGGTGCAAGGCTTTGGCGATTCCCGCATCCAAGATACTCGACGCCAGCCGCCGTCATGGCAGCATTTCCCACAAGGCGATCGGCCACGCGGCAGGGCTTGGCTGGCAAGGCAAGAGCCTGCTACTGGTCAACCCGGATCTCGGCCCGCGGTTCAGGCTGGCCTCGATCCTCACCGATCTAGATCTCACGCCAGGCGTGCCGGTGAAAAACCAGTGCGGATCGTGCCACGCGTGCGCCGACGCGTGCCCCGCACGCGCCATCAAGAATGTCTCGACGAAGGACCGCTATGCCACGTGCGAGGAGGCGGTTGATCTCGACAAGTGCAATCGCCAACTCAACGAGTTTGGCAAGTTGCCCGGGATCTCGCATTCCGTCTGCGGCGTGTGCGTCATCGCGTGTCCATTCGGGAAAAAAACAAGAAAGAAATTGTCTCACGGCAAGTAGATATCGGTCTTGCAGAAGGGACATGTCTCCTGGGATTTCGGGAAAATGAGATCCATGATCGCGATTTCGTGGTGCTCCGATCCGGTCTCGGAATAAAAGGGACACTCTTCCAGCGTCACGGAAATGCCATTATCGTCCATGAAGTCTTCGACGCGTTCAGATGCCCGTCGCAAGCGTCCAACGTCGATATCATCGATGTCCTCCATCAATTCCTTCAATTTCTTGATCTTATCGAGCAATTCGGCTCGTTTTTCCTCGGCCATGGGGGCACCCCGCGACGATGCTGCTTGTTGCTCGTCATACCGTCAAATCACTCCTAATTTAAATCATTGCACTCGCGCCGCGAATCCACGGGAGCCGGCGAAGGCTGGTGGCATGGGGATCGGATGATAACTTGAAACTCGCCAGTAAATAGCCACCATGATGCGACTTACTTGAAATCAACGGCGTTTATCGGTCTAGACCCGGAAAAGTAAGAGAGAAGGGAACAAAACGCTGCATTCTTGAAATACACGGCGCCCGGGAGCACCTAGCATCAAGGTTAAGTGCGTGCCACCAAGACCATATTCGATGGCAAGGAAAACGAAGCCCTCGGACAAGGACGTTGACCGGCTCCTGGTCGATAAAGTTGACAAGCGCCGGGAGCGCATCAAGGATGTTTCGGATTATGCCGCTCAAGAAGCAACGGTCTCATTGCAAACGAGGAAGATCCTGTCAAACTTGATGAACAAGGGTATCATCACGAAATTCCAGGGCATCTTCTCATCGGGCAAGGAGGCCAATGTTTACAATGGCAACGGCGAGGGAGGACGCGAGATCGCCATCAAGATCTACCGCATCAACGCGCAAACGTCTAAATGGATGATGGATTACATCCACGGCGATCCGCGGTTTGCGACCTTCCGGAAGAAAAACACGAGGGGCCTCATGACCACGTGGGCACAAAAGGAATTCAAGAACTTGAAACGTGCCCGCGAAGCAGGCGTACCGGTTCCAGAGCCATTGGCCGTGGTCGAAAACGTGCTCGTCATGGAGTTCATTGGCAAGGGAGGGACGCCGGGACGACGTATAGTAGACCTCGACCTCGACAAGCTCGGCGACCCGCTGAAGCACTTGAACGCCATCTTGCAAGGCATCCAGGACCTCTTCATCAAGGCCCGGCTCATCCACGGCGACTTGAGCCCGTACAACCTCCTCTATTTCAATCAAAAAGTTTATTTCATCGATTTCGCGCAGGCCGTGCTCATGGATCACCCGAACGCTCGGAAATATTTCGACCGGGACATCGACAACGTGCTCGGCTATTTCACGCCGCTCTTGGCCGAAAATTTCAACCGGAACGCGCTCGCGAACTCGATAATGGCGGGCAAGTTCGTCAAGATCGGCTGAAACATCCTTATTTCGAGCACGCTTCCAACACATCAGAAAGACTGCCATCACTTGACACGAAGGATGGACGATGGAAAGCAAAAAACAGCAGGGCAAGGCCCTCGTGCTCGGCTCGCTGGCATTCGATTACATCATGAACAGCCCCGAGAACTATTACGAGGCGCTGTCGATCAAGCATGACACCAAGGAAGTCCAAGGAACTTTTCTAAGCGTGAAGAAGGTCGTCCACTTCGGCGGCACGGCTGGCAACATCGCTTACAGCATGGCATTGCTTGGTGGCAAGCCCATCGTGGCCGGTTGCGTTGGCACGGATTTCAAGTCACTCGGTTACGAAGATCATTTGAAAAAGTGGAACGTGGACCTGCGCATCGAGTGCGTGGGGGATGATTCCACAGCATCGTGCTACATCTTCAACGACGTGAAGAAAAATCAGATCACGGTCTTCCACGGCGGTGCCCTCAACTGCGCCGACAAGCTCGATCTAACGAAGATCGTCAAGAAACAAGACAACGTGAAGATCGCCATCAACGCGCCAAATAATATGGTGGCCATGGCCAAGTTTTCCCGCCAGCTCAAGCAGCTCGGCATTCCCGCCATCTTCGACCCGGGCCAGGTGCTCAACGCGCTCACGCCCGAGCAATTCAAGGAGATCTTGGCCAACTCCCAAGCGTTCATCTCCAACGAGCACGAGCTGGAGGCCGTGACCAAGCGATTTGGCCCGGACATTCGCAGCGCGATCGATAACCTTGATTGGGTGATCACGACGAAGGGGTCGCGTGGCTCCGTTGTCAAGGTCAAGGGGAAGGTCACCGAGGTGCCGATCGCGCCGGCAAAGACTGTCGTCGACCCGACCGGGGCCGGCGATTCCTTCCGCGGCGCGCTGCTTTACGGGCTGACCAAGGGCCTCGATCTCGTGCAATCAGCAAGGCTTGGCTCGGTCATCGGCGCGTTCAAGGTGGAACACGCGGGCGGGCAGATACCTTCGCTTGACCTCGGCGAGTTCAAGGCGCGGTACAAGGCCACGTTTGGCGAGAACGCACCGCTTTGATCCCTCTTTTCTCCTAAATTTCGTGAACGGGGCGAGCACGCGTGGCAATCATCAAGACACCGGCATGGCTCTACGAGCAATTCGATGCCGACCCGGGCCGCGACGTGCCCGCGGAAAGCTACAACGGCTGGAAAAAAAAGACCGTGGAGATCGACACCGACCACACGGCCCTCGTCGTCATGCACGCGTGGAGCTGCGGCACACCGGATCAATTCCCGGGCTGGTACCGGCACGTCGAATACCTCTCCCGGGCAAACAAGATCCTCAAGGACATATTTCCAGGGTTGCTCGCCGCTTCCCGGGCCTCGCCGCTGCGGGTGATCCACGTCGTGTCCGGGGGAAACTACTACAAGAAACTGCCCGGATACATCACTATCCGTCGCTTGGCCTGGTGGCGCGAGTTGACCGGGCATGCCGAGCACATTCCCCGCGATCCCGCTCGGCAGAAGCTCGATGCAATCCGGGGGAACATCGGGGGCCAGCACAACCAGGCAGACATCAAGCGCGGGTTCGAGCAGCTGGATTTTCCCGCCGAGGCGAGGCCAGCCGGCGACGAATTGATCGCCGAGAACACGCCGCAACTGCTCGCGGCGTGTAAGAAATACCGGATCAGCCACTTGATCTACGCGGGGTTCGCCATCAACTGGTGCTTGCTGCTCTCGCCGGGCGGCATGGCCGATATGACGCGGCATGGCGTGCTGTGCAGCGCGATCCGACAAGCCACGACCGCGGTCGAGAACAAGGAAACCGCTCGGCAGGAGCTGAACAAGGAAAGCGCGCTCTGGCGCGTGGCACTTGCCTTCGGGTTCGTGTTCGACGTCGATGACATCGTGGCCGCGCTGGAAACGACTAAAAAATAGGTGCTCCGCATTTAATATTTATGCATTCGCCATGATAAGCCACGCATTCGCCATCGGATCGAGCGTCACTCGCTCTGGCGCTATTCCCAGTATCTTGGTGGTGCGGTCGTGCCATACATCTGTTTCCACTTCCGTGATGGATGCTGCCACGGAATAATATGCGTGTTTCGATAGCTTGCCTTGTGAATCTCCAAGAGGCGTTCCACTTCGGAACGATAATCTGCAGCATTAATCATGTATTCCCCTGGGATGTGGACGACGTCGTGAACACGCTCAGCATACGTTGCCATGGTTATGCGGTCGATTATCATGTGGTCGCCATCATGTCTCATGTTCCAGAACAAGCTCGGGCAACAACCCGCGTACCCGCACCCGAAATCAAGCATATCCATGTGATTCGCGCGTTCATCGAGATCGAACGGGATATCAGCCGTGATCCCATGCCAAAACGCTTGAATCACCACATGACCGACAAACGTGTTGATAATGCATTGGTTGTTCAAATAGATGGCGACTGTGCCCATAAAACCGTCATTTGCAAACGCGTTCGTGATCTTGAACTTGAAAGTCTTGAATTTTGTATGTCTCAAGTTGGCTAAGAAAGATGCAATTTTTTTATCGTGTTCTGGTGTTTGTTGCTTGATCTTCCGCAGATATTGGAAGACCTTGTTCTGTATTGTCACGTCCTCGATCCTTCTGCGAGAGATGGAATGTAAAATGGTCGTGATATCAGCATCCAATGGAATGTCTATTAATCGGCACAATGCTTCCCGATAATCCCGATGGTTCTGTTTCTCCATGCTTATCATAACGCAAACAATGTATCAAACGGCACACTTGACTCGGGGTCTAATCTGCCCTAATTTTACCTAATTACTACTATTCCATTCATTTGATCGAGTTTCTTGTTAAATATAGCTTCAATTTTCCGCGCAATGTTCAACGATTTAGTGTGGATGAGAGGAATATCATTTTTTGCTTCTGCATTGCTTAAATAAAGGAAATCGGTGCCAACCTGAACTGTTTTGTTTGATGGGGGGTACAAAAATGCCCTCTTATTCTGGAGAATCTCTTCCGGATGGTTTATGACCTCGTGATGAATGTACTTGATCGCCTCCAGGGAATAATCCCCAGAAGATTTCTTCTGCTTGCCCTCGAATACTTCATATTCCAGCACTTTTCGCTTTAAGTCGAGTAAAATAATTGCTCACTTCATCCGGGCCTTTTGTGCAATGCCTGCGATGATCATGGACCCAGTACCCGCCACTGCAAAAATTGCTGCGACGAGTTGAAAAACCCAACGCGTGGCAGAATTATACAATCCCCAAACCTTGAAGTCTCTATAGAATTCTCCGGAGAGTATAGATAGATATGGGAGGGATTGAACCCCCGGCCTTCCGCATGCAAGTCAGACATTATGCCACTTCTTAAGGGGGCGGCGGCCAGCAGAATAGGCTATCCTCCGGTGCCGTCGCCGCCTTGATCGCCAGCTCCGCATCAAAGAGGCCACGCTTAATGATCTCGTTCCAGAGTTCAGCACCGCCATCGGCTTCGGTCGGTATCAGGTAACTCTCGGTCCGGTCGGACGTGAAAATATATATCTCGTCGGAAAACATCAAATCCTCGGCGGTCTTGAAGCAGATGCGAATGATCTTGGCCCAGGGTACGAAATCGGACCAAGGTTCCTTGTCCCCAGGATGCACATCGCGCGTGATGCCGTTTTCGTCGAAACGGACGTGGTACCAGGTCGATAGCGGGCCTGGGCTTGCCATGAATACATGTCGTGGTCAGTATTAAAAAAACGCCGCTTATTAACAATCATCGACCCGGCTAATCTTTTCAACCCGTTTTGGGAAATCAACGAGAAAATCGATGAGAATAAAGAAAATATGGTGGACGTGGGGGGAATTGAACCCCCGGCCTTCCGAGTGCAAGTCGGACGTTATACCACTTAACTACACGCCCACGAATGAAGTGCCCCGGCCGGGATTTTCAGAGACCTTTTAAACAAAGGTTTGCTTCGAACCCGGGTTTCAGGGGTGAAAGCCCTGCATGCTGGTCCTGGCTACACTACCGGGGCATCGACGGTTCGCGCGTCGTGGTCGTGAGATAAACAAGATGCCTCATCATTTATCATTTTTCCCGGCACACGCGACAAAAGGTGGAAGCTTTTTCGCGTTCTACCGTCTATTATCCTTTCTTAATGTCTCATGAGAGCAATGGATTCAAGATTGACGGATCTATTCATCACAAGCTATAATCCTTGTAAAAAAACAGCTCCCCGCTTTCCCCCGTGGCAGCGCCTTCTCCCAGCGCGAAATAGGAGACGAAAATAGCCAATCGGGAAAAATTCTGCGGATCGTGGATCACCTGGAAGTGGGGATTGCTGAACGACGTCGAGTTCCCGTGTGTTTTAACGGCCAGCGGCCAAAAGCCACCATCATCCCAGCTGTACAAGTAACTCCGCCACGACGCCCAATCATCGCGGGTCTCCTGGGCTTCTTGAATCGAGTATTGCTTGCCCCAGATGTCTCCCGCGTCCCGCCCGCCGATGTGCCCCTGTATTCCCATGCAGATCAATTGCTGGTTGTAGACCACCCAGTCTTCCGCGGTCCAGGTCGGGGTTCCGGCCTTGAAATCCCGCAATACTCCCGTGGCGACTCGATCAAGGCCTCCAGCCCCGTTGAAATGGAATCCCACGCGAATCTCGTTCCCATCATCGAGAATGGCATAAAAAGATGGAGTGCCTTCCAAGTCGGAAAAAGATCTCCCGGTCTGGTAGGCCATCGTGGCCGTGGCGTTTTTCAAGTGCTCGATCGTCGGGTAATACTTGAACGCGATCCAGCACGGCGCGTTCGTGCCGGGGTTTTGCCATTGCTCGTGGGCGAGATACACCTCGCCAGTAGCCGCCTGGAAGGCGATCGCTGGCATGCTTGCTTCATGGGCCAGGACGCAGACAAACGACCATACTAGCAAGTCCGTGGATCGCACCAGGTGCACGGAAAAACTCGTGCCGTTGTAGTGGTGGTGGACCCCGTAATACTCGCCTGGTGCGACCTCGAACATGTCGAGGCAGTCGAGCGTTTGCCCGAGATCGTCAGTTGCCGCGTATCGACCATGCATCGCTGCCGTGGCATCGCCGAGCAGGTCGAAGACTGCGCCGGGGGGTTGCTCGTGGGGAGTGAACTGCCCGCGAAGGCAAGGGTTGCTGAAGCCGGCCCACAGTGCCGCTCCACAGATACCGAGTAAGACCACGCTTGCCATGGCAGCGTGTTTCCTGGAGATTCTGGCTGTGATGCGGGCCATGTTGGACACTTCTTGCTGCACGATACGGACATGCTCGGTCAAAATCGAATTCACGGGGATTCGGCCGATGGTTCCTTCCTTTCGATGTTGACGATTTCAAAGTACGGCACGTGATCCTCGCCCGAATGGTCGGACGTCATAGCGAGATTGGACCCGGTTTCGAGCACCGACTTCACGATTTTTTTGAAGGTGAGCAAAGCCCCGCTGGGGTCGAACCCGTTGTCCTTGCAGAAATCGAGCCCGAGCAGGTGCGCCACGATGAGGTCGCCCGGGCACTCTTGCATGAGCTTGTCCATCTCGTCCAGGATCTTCATATCCCGGTCCCACACACTTTCCATTTTCACGGCGACCACGAGGTCCGCGGCCCCGCAATAATTGTAGGCCACGTACAAGCCACCGATAAACGCTGTCTTGCAGTTCCAGCGCGGGCCGTACCGTTTCAAGAGCCCCGATTCCTTGAACAGCAAGCCCATGCCTTCATCGGTGTTCTTGCATGCCGTCTTCACCTTGATCGGCATGGTTCCCGTGATCTCTTGCATGTCGCTCGCGGAAGCATTGTCAATGACGAGGAACACTGCAGGCGGCGGGATCTCCATGATTTTCCGGGGCACGTCCCCGTGGGTTTCAAGGAGAACTTCCTTTTCGGGAACCTTGCTTTCCCTATATTCCGGGTCCTTCTTCTTTTGCATCGCGATGATCTTCAGCGCGAGTTCCTTCGATTTCCCCTCGTCTTGCAGCAATTCCAGGGCAGCATGCTCGTCGTCCGTGGTCATCGACGTTCCTTTCCGGAGGTACACCCCGACGTTCGTCCGCCGGGTGACCGGCCGTTCTTTTTCCCGGAATATCGCTTGCACGGCCGTGTCCTTCCATTTCTTCAAGATAACGGAAAAAACATCCTCGGGAGAGTTATCGACATGCCAATCCAAGGACCATTTCTTGGCCACCTCAGTCGACAGCGGGATGCGCTTGGTCAGCGGGAGCGCCTCGATGCTTTCGAGCGCCGCGATGCCACGGCTCAACGCGCTAGGGTCCACGCACAAGGAAGGCGTCAACCTCCGGTAATGGAGGGAAAACGGCGCGCGAAGGATCGGTATGGGATCGAGCGAATTATCGTCCACTTGCACCCCGCTTTCCCGCAATTCCCTGAACACGCAATACTGGTACACGTTCCGGTCGAAGATCGTGCTCCCGCCCGCTCGTGGCAAGCCGATGTTCAGGTGCAGGCCGCCGAGCGACGAGAGCTTGATCGCGTAGGAAACGCCCATCGCTTCCACGGCGTCGTGCATCTTGCCAAAATCGTTGGCCAGCTCGCCATCATCAGAATCAAGATCGAACATCAACGTGGATTTTTCCCAGATGACGTTGTTCCTGCATGCAAGTTTCGGACAATTGTGGCAATCGAAAAACTTCTGGCCAACAAGGCAATAACCTTTCCTGATGTTCCCGGCGAGCACCGGGTTCACGAACGACGGGGCAGTCAGGCATAAGTCAAAAGCGCCCCACGTGCTCATCAATTGAACCAGGTCATCAGCCTTGTTGATCCGGGATATGCAGCTCTTCACGAAATCGACGTTCTTGTTCTTCCTGGCATCGTGGCGGGCGACCTTGTAATTTTTCGTCACCACGAGCTGCTGAAACGCGACCATCTTGATGAGCGAATCGGAAAAATAATATGGAGCAATTTTATCGAGAACAACCCTGTAATACTCCATAGCCGGCTTGACATAGTCTTCCATGACGATGTTCGACGGGACAAGGTCGGATTCCTTCGATACCATGGAAATGCCTTCGCGCCCAGGACTGATATTCTTTTTCAAGGGGCGTGGTTGTCATGCACTTGCGGGTAGCATGCAGCTCGCCGAACCCGGGATTTCACGAGCGGGAGTAGTATCGCGCGTAGAACGAGACGACTTCATCTATCGTGAAGGGGCCATCGATCTCGATGTGCACGTGCCGGTCATCAAGTTGCTTATTGTCGTCGCAAGTCCAGAGATACTTCAACACCAGGGCGGAATTCTTCTTGAGCTTCTTGTCATCCACGTCTTTCTTGCTGGCGTTCCGCAAATACGTCGCGGGGCCAATGAACGGGAGCAGGTGGTGATCTCGGGTGCCGTCGTTGATCTGGATGTGGAACACCTTGACCAGCTTCCCGAATTCCGGCAGGTACCGCGTCACCTCGTCCTTGCTCGCCCCGTCGCGCTGCAGCGAGAGGTTGAAGTGCCCCGTATCGAAGCAAAACACGTGGCGGCTCGCGAGGTCCGCGCAACCAGCACGTTCCAGCTGGGCAACCAGGCGCTCGCGCCAGCCCAGGAGATTTTTCAACAAACGGTACCGCGCCGGCGTGTCTTGCGCGTTCTCCCAGCACAAGATGGTCTTGTTGCCACGCATCGCATCAACGATGTCATCCCGCAGCATGAGATCGATCCAGTCCCCGTCGGTATCGCTCGTTTCCACCATCGGCGCGTGCATGACGCAAGCATCGATGTCCAGCTTCGCGCAATCGGCCATAGCTTTCTTGAACGTCGCGGGAAACCCCGGGGCCAGCGGCAAATTGCCCTTGTCAAAGTTGATGTGATACCCGGGGCGGAACGGGTGCTTGAATTCCTTTTTCTTCCGCGTCTCGATCCATGCGTCGGCGATGAATTGATCGAGCAAATATTCCCCGATGTTGCAGAGGTGGATGGTCGCCCCCAGCGGTCTCTTGGCTACTGTAGCAACTTTATCCGCCATAAGGTCCGCCGCGGCCATCATTTGTGAAATAATCCCGTCCGGCTCTTCAGCGGTCACGTTCAAGCTATCGAGGTCGAATCGCTCACCAAGAAACGTGCGGTTGTACACCGAATATCCGATGTAGTCCATGCCTCTAGGGACGCCATATGGGCATAAAACGCTTCTCGCGACCAGCGTGTTTCGTTAGAAAAATTCGATCCGTTCCGTGCATATGGGACACGCGCCGAACCGCGCCTCTTGCGATATCTTCACGACCGTCATGCATGACGGGCATTCGATCTCGATTTCCAGCGGTTTCTGGCATGCACGGCACGTGTAAAGCACGTCATCGCTCGGTTCATCGATCAACACCGAGGAATTGCACGATGGGCACGAAAAATGCCCTTTGTACGACTTCACCCCGTCCTCCGTGGCATCGATGTGCTCGGGGTGCATCATCCCAGCCGTGATTTTAAGCACCTTCACGTCCTTGATCGCTGGCTGTTCCGCGGCCACGGAATCTGCAGTTATATCATCGTGCGCCTCGGCTTCGTTGCCCGGGATTTCAGCCGGCTCGATGATGGTCGCTTCGTCGTTGCTCGGCTGTATGAGGCCTTCATCAAGGGATGGCTCATCGGATGCACTATCAAGTCCAGTGCCATCCTCTCCCTGGCTGCCAGCATACATCGACAACTCCGCTTGTAACAGCCGGGCGCGCTTGGCAGTGAACAAGGTCGCATCGCTGCTGATCGGCGGCATCACGGGAGCATCCACGGCCAACCTAGGT
The DNA here is from genome assembly GCA_030587525.1 of Candidatus Sigynarchaeota archaeon. GTDB lineage: Archaea > Asgardarchaeota > Lokiarchaeia > Sigyniarchaeales > Sigyniarchaeaceae > Sigyniarchaeum > Sigyniarchaeum tengchongense. The sequence goes on from JAUQYW010000802.1 coordinate 21,381, forward strand.
AACCCGCCAGAAGCCAGCATCGAATTATCTTGCCCCGATTGTCCCAGGGAAACGTCGATGCCCGGGTAATTATTGTACCGTCTCGCAGCGTTCGTGGTCGCTTGTACCATTGCATGAATCAATAACTGGGATGGCTTCGGTTTCTTGGTCTTGATGCGATATGAAACGACGGCGGTGGACACGGTCGCCACGGCTCCCGCGCAAAGCAACACGAACGTGATGATTTGACTAATGGTAGAAGGTGCAGGATCGTGAGGTAACGTGGGCGTGTCCTCGTCGATGTCCAGCGTGAACGCCGAGGTTGTAATGTTGCTCGTCCCGTCACCGCAACGGAAGTAGTAAACGTGAACCCCGACAGCCAAGGATAAGGTTATCGAGAATTCACAGTCGTGGTTGTAAAAAGTATCGGTAGAATCCGTCTTCGCCATCGGGTAGATATTGCCATCGATAATGGCGTGGACGAACACGGGCGGGCTATTGTCAGGGTTGCTATAAATTACCGAAAAGGTGGCGACGGCAGGATTGGAAAGGCCCGCGATTGAAATGTTGCCCGGAAACAGCGATGGTGTCGTTTGAATCACATTTAAATTTTCACGCCCGGGAACCGAAACCCACGTCGAGCCATCGTTCGCCTCAAAATAATAGCTATATTGACCAACACCCAGCCGAGTGAAAAATATAAACACGCAACCATCCGTATAAATTATGTCGGAAGGATTTTGCCTCGACATCGCAAACGAAGTGCTATTGAGGCAGACATTGACAAACAAGGGCTCCTGATTCTCCATGTCTGTATAGGTAACCTGGAACGTGAACGTGGTTTGGATTGTGCCGTTGGTTGGTGAGACCGAGGCGCCGGACAGGCCTGGAGCCGTGTTGGTCACCGTCGGGCCTGAATAGCTTTCGGTTTGCGTCGTTGCGATGCCGTCGCTCGCTGTGAAATAATATGAATGCGAGCCAATCGCAAGTTTTTTACTGTAACTATACACGCAGCCATCGGTGTATGTCGTGTCAGACGGGGTTTGCTTTGACATCGTGAAGGGTGTATGATCGATTAAGATATTGACATGCGATGGTGCGTTGTTATCGACGTCGGTGTAGGTAATTCGGAAGATAAAGGTGGTTAGGATGGTGCCGCTGGCCGGCGAAGCGGAGCTGCCGCTCAATGTTGGGGCCGTGTTGGTTACTGCAGGGCCTGATTGCGTTGGTGTCGTCGCCGACGCCGCGCCGTCGCTCGCCGTGAAATAATAGAAATGCGAGCCAACGATTAATTGCTGGCTGCAGATATACACGCAGCCGTCCCTGAAATTCGTGTCAGACGGGGTCCGCTTCGACATCGTGAACGCCGTGCCATCGATGCGAACGACAATGTATGAAGGTGCATTGTTGTCGGCGTCTATATAAGTGACTTGGAACGTGAATGTGGTTTGGATGGTGCCATTAGCCGGAGAAACCGAACCATTGCTTAAGGATGGGATAGTATTGGTTACGGTTAGACCTGAAAACAGCACTGTGGTCGCTGATGCCGCGCCATCACTCGCTGTAAAATAAAAGGAATGCGAACCAACGATCAATTGCCGGCTGTAGATGTATTCGCAGCCATCCACGTAATTCGTGTCGGACGAGGTTTGTTTCAACATCAAGAAAGCAGTGCCGTCGATATTTAAATTCACGTATGCAGGGGCGTTGTTGTCTCTGTCAATATAGATAACTTGAAACATAAACGTGGTTTGGATGGTGCCGTTGGCCGGCGAGACGGAGTTGCTGCTCAAGGTTGGGGCTATGTTGGTTACTACCGGTCCGGATTGCGTTGGTGTTGTCGCTGAAACCGCTCCGTCACTCGCTGTAAAATAATAGAAATGCGAACCAACGGTTAACTGCTTGCTACACGTGTACACGCAGCCATCCGTGTAATTCGTGTCGGACGAGGTTTGCTTCGACATCATAAAAGCCACGTCGTCGATATAAACATAGACAGACGAGGGGGCATTGTTGTCGGCGTCGGTGTACGTAACACGAAAGGTGAATGTGGTTTGAAAGCTGCTGTTTGCCGGTGATACTATACCATTGCTTAAGGCCGGGACTGTGTTAGTTACTACCGGTCCGGATTGTGTTGGTGTTGTCGCTGAAACCGCTCCGTCACTCGCTGTAAAATAATAGAAATGCGAACCAACGGTTAACTGCTTGCTACACGTGTACACGCAGCCATCCGTGTAA
>JAUQYW010000097.1 GCA_030587525.1 Candidatus Sigynarchaeota archaeon
TCGTCGTCGCCGACAACCTTGAGATCAACGAGAAAGAGATCGATGTAGGGCGCGACCTTGCTGATAGTTTTCCAGGGCACGTGAAGTGATGTTTCAGCGGAGACCGGTATTTCCTCTTCTTTTAAAAGCTTCAATAACCGTATCAGGCTATCCGGGTCTTGCAGGAGAGGCTCGCCGCCGCTCAACGTCACCCCGCCGCTTGCGCCGTAATATTCCTTGTCCCTCGACACGATGTTCATGATGCTGTCGATTGAATAATTGCAATCAGAAGCCACGTCGCTGTGAAACGGCTGCGATTCGGGGTTTTGGCACCAGGCACATCTCAAATTGCATCCCTGGAAGAAAATCGTGGTGCGAATCCCCGGGCCGTCATAAACGCAAGTACGTTGAATTTTAAAGATTTTTAGGCGATGAGATGCTTGTATTTCAGACTCTTTCAAGCTTTGAGTTATTTGCATTGTGAACTCCTTTTGAGTATCAACTACTTAACTCGTCCTTTCGGATGAAAGGTAAATGACTCGTTTGCTGACGTCCTGACGTAAAACATTACTAGTTTATTCTTGAAAGTTAATAACTTATAGGTTATTTAATATTAAGCTTGATCGGTATGGCTTAACTATAAATACTCATTCATTTTATAAATCGTTTTCCACCCATAACAAGGGGAAGATGGGGGATTTCATCATCAACTTTGAATTCGATTCCAAGAACTTGATATGCAGGTCCTAGATCAATAAGATAGAGGAAAGTCGGTACGCGCTCGAGTTCTTGGTCCTTGATGGCCGCGATGATACGGTCTGTCGGGTTTATGATTCTACATCCCTGCTTGGATTATTTTTAATTCGATGGCTTCTGGGTGCACATGTAATAGAATTCCTTGGGAATTTCCCCGTCAAACGCGATCCCCCAGCCGGCATAGGTCGCGTAGGATTGTATCACGTAATGGCGACCGCATTTGCACGCATATTTTATATCAGAACTGAAAGCCGTGGAATCGATGGCATTGTTCGCCAATCTATCACCCGGCTTGATTTTAATGGCATCAAGCTGGATTTCCTTGCCACACTTGCAAGCAAATTTCACCGAGCAAGTCCCGCCGGCCACATAGGGTTTCCCTTCCAGGTAAGGCGCATTGACATACTCGGCGAAAAACGGGAGGTCTTTTTGCTTCGCCATCGTTCGTCCCTTGGTCGGCACGGGGCCTATCCATTGCCTTTTTTTCATGGTAAACATTTGGCACAAGGACATATAATACCTCTCTTGGCCATCGATTCGTTAACCGCCTCGATGAATGCCACGATCTCGAGCATTTCTGCTTCTGGAATAGGTGATACCCGTGTTTCGAAGAATTGGAGCACGTGGGGGAGCATCGCCTCAAAAAACGATGGCTTAGTCGCTGCCACGACTAAGACACTATCCTGCCGGAACATGTCGTAGAGGGCAAAATAAAGGTCACTCGATTTTCAAGGCAGCATAGATTTCTTGCAAGGCACTCGTCGTTTCTTTCTCGATCGTGTCGATCTTCATCGACCCGTGCGCCCCGATGAGCAAGAGATGGAGATGGACTTGTGCCTCGGGAAGCGTTGCGAGGACGAAATTGTAACCTTCCCAAACGAACGTGACCATCTTGCTCGGTTTTTTCTTGACCCTGTCCATGGACTGCTTCAGCGTGAACATGTTGGGCGCGGAGGCGCTGATCAGCTCATCGGTTTGCTTCGTGTGCATGTTTTGTGCCACTGGGATCATGTGATCGTCGATCAGGACAGAAATCATGGCATTCACCGCGGTCACGAGGTTTTTTATGGTTCCCCCGACCAGGCCATCGACGGGGTACAGGTAGTTCATGATCATGGCAAAAGCCTTGGTGATCGACCACACGTCGACGATCGTCGTCACGTGAAATTCAAGGGCGAACCGGTCCGCGTTGATGTCGTTGATGATGCGCTTGGCTTCATTCATGTTTTCCGTGTCGTCCGTGTTCCCGTTGTAGAGGATGCGTTCCGCCTTGTGGAAGAAAACGAAGATCCTTGGTTGGATCTTAAAAGTGGTGAATTGAACAAGGATATCCCTGAAATAATTCACGGCTTGCTGGATCCGATCGCCGTCTTGAACATCGATGACGAAGATGCAAGCATCGACCGCATCGAAATACTTGCCTGGTTCCTTGAAATAACTGATCAGGTATTTTTTTTGCCCGCCCATGTCGCACGAGATGAAGTCGTAATCGAGATATTGAAACATGCTGCGCTTCACGAGGTAGGTCGGTTTTATCAAGCCAAGACTCGCGGCATTTTCCGAAACGACCGTGTTGATGCTGGTTTTTCCCGAGTTGTCCAGCCCGGCAAAGATCAGTTTTTTCGCGTTCTTGAATTTCTCGTCATCCTTGCTTATTGCCATGAGCACTTACCATATTCTATTTCGTGTCATAATATAAAAAATGCCTGGTTGTATAACCTCCTTCCATCGACGTGCAACCCGTCAATCGCAAGAGTGTCTTTCCTATTATTCCAGAATTAATATGTTCACGAACCTCGCGGACCTGGAATTGTGATTGTGCGCCATCACGTGGAAATTCTAGGCAAATTGTTCCCCGGTGGTCGCCGGCACGATGGGTTTTTTACCTTGATTTTTATCACATTACGTGTTAACGCAAGATGATCTTCACGGATTCGCTGACCCAAGTTGATTGATATGCAAGATAACCCAAACGAGGCCATGATCAAGCTATGGATATTAGATCGCAACGCTGGCTTATGCATCTTCGAGCAGGCCTTCGAGGACCTTCCCAAGACCATGGCATCGGACCTCGTGACTGGTTTTTTTTATGCGATACTCACGTTTTCGCACGAGATTGCCTCCCAGGACGTTGAATTCATCCAGATGCGGGACATCCGCATCATGTTCCACGGCGATGGCAGGGTCTTGCTCGCGCTGGCGACGAAGAACGAGGTCGATCAAGGATATGCGAGTTCATTCTTGCACAGCCTCGAGCACCGGTTCTCGGAGAAATACCAGGTCATCCTGGAAAAAGGGCAACTAAACAACACGTCGTTGTTCGTTGATTTCGCCCACGATGTCGAGACCGAGCTCGGCCGCAAGAGCACGTCGGTTTCGTTCATCCAGACGCAAGCCGTGCGGTTTAAACAGTATTACGAGAATGCCAAGAAAGACTTCATCAAGCTCAAGCAGAACATGACCCAGGACGTGCGGGGTTTCACGACCCCGCTCGTTGATTTCATCAAGAACCAGGTCACCAACCCCAAATATAAGTTGATTTCGGCTGACAAGATATCTCGCGTCGTGAATAAGAAGGCTCGCGACGATCCGGACGAACAATGATGCTTTCGTTCCCTTGCCTTCAACAAATTTCCTTCTAGCTGTTATATTACTTTCTTTTTCGAAAACGTGTCGTACGGAACCGTGTTCATACTTTTAATTATACCAACAAGGAATTATTTTTATAGCAAACGGACGATCATGACGGGAAAAACCTCCGGGTTTCGTAACAAAACCGAAATGTTTTTTTTTAATTCGAAACTACCTTTATCATTACTCGATAATATCGGTGGTATCGTTGAACAACGAATTGGACGAAGTAGACTTGAAGATCTTAAACCTGCTGAAGGAAGATTCGAGGCGTAGTTTCCAAGACATCGCCAAGATGATCGACATGACCGATGTAACCGTCAGGCGCCGTGTCAAGGATCTCGTTCAAAAAGGCATCATCAAGAAATTCACCATCGAGACGGATTCCCAGAAATTGGGGAAGGGCTTGCAGAGTCTCATACGCATCGAGATGAAAGTGTCCGACCAGAAAAAAATCATGAACGACATCGTGAAATTCGAGGAAGTTGACGAGGCCTATTACCTTGCTGGGAAATGTGGCCTGTGGTTGAAGCTAGACATCGCCGATATGGAACAGCTCGAAGAATTTATAAAGGAAAAACTCAGCACCATCGATGGCATAACAAATATCGACACGTGCATCGTCTTGAAGACCTTGAAGTGAGATCTTCGAACTCATTTTCTTGATTCTTTCCGCATTCTGTTATAAGATATGCCTGGTTACCGGAATGCCAGCAACGATATCGGGATCAAATCACCAGCAATCGTGGTGATCTCCATGAGACCATCCATCACCACGAAGTTATTTAAAGAACGGCGCAAAAAACTTGACCATGGATTGTCGGCTGGGAATTTTAGGATTCGGGTTCATGGGAAAGACCCACGCGTTGAATGCAAAGGCCATTCCTGGCGTGAAAGTGACTGCCATTTTTTCCGTTGAGAAGGACAAGGCGGAAATCGAGCAGCTTGGTGCGAAATTTTATGCAGATTGGCAAAAGATGCTTGATACCGAGAAGATCGATGCCATCGTCGTCGCAACGCCCACCTTTACCCACGGGGAAATGGCCTTGACCGCTATTAGCAAAGGCATGCACGTGTTTTTGGAGAAACCCATGGAGCGGACGATCAAGAAGTGCAAGGAGATCAACGTCGCTGCTAAGAAAAAAGGCGTGTTGCTCGGCATGGGTCACGTGTTGCGCTTTGACGGCGAATATATGACAATCAAGGACCAAGTCGCCTCGGGCGCGATCGGGCACGCAAAAATGGCCCGTTGCACGCGCCGTGGGCCGCCACCCGGCTGGAGCACGTGGTTTTTCGACGAGGAAAAGTCGGGAGGCGCCATCCTCGATCTTTCCATCCACGACATCGATTTCATCTGCTGGCTGGCAAGCAAGGCGCCTAAGCGCGTCGCAGCGATGGCATCACCGATCGTGCTCGGGGGGAAGACCTTGTTTGGCATCTCCCACGTCGTGCTGGATTTCGAACCCGGCCCCGGCATCGAGCTTGGCTTCGCCGAGGCATCCTGGGGTGCAGTCGCGCCGTATCCATTCTCCACGGCCATCGAGGTGGCAGGAAAAGACGGGCTGATCGCGTGTCATATTCCCGGCAAGCACCCGATGGAAACGTATTCGGCAAGCGGCTGCGTGACCTTGAACCTGTATGCCCACGACGGATATTACAACGAGATCAACGATTTCATCGATGCAATAAAGGAACGGAGGCCGCCAAAGGTTACCGGCGATGATGGTATGCTTGCGGTCAGGGTGTGCTTGGCTGCCCTGGAATCGGCGAGGAGCCGGAACGTGATCGACGTGGAGGGATTTGCATGAAAAAAGTGAGGGTCGGCATCGCCAGCTTCGCCCACATGCATGCTTACAGCTACGTGAACGTACTCAAACATATGGATGGCGTGGAGGTAGCTGGTTTCTGCGATCTCAACGAGACACGTGCGAAACGCGTGAAAAACGAGTACAAATTGCTGTCATATCCCGATTACGAGGCGCTCGCTGCCAGGGATGACATCGATGTTATCCTCGTCACGACCGAGAATGTTTACCACGTCGACGCGGCAATCGCAGCATTCGAGCACGGGAAGCATGTTATCGTGGAAAAGCCAATCGCGACGCGGTTGGAGGATGCGCGCGCCATGATCGATGCCGCGAAGAAGCACGGCCGCAAGCTTTTCCAGTGCTATCCTTGCCGGTACCACCCGTCCGCGCGGAAGGCCAAGGAAATGGTCGCCGCCGGGGACGTGGGTGAAATTCTCGGCATCACGTCGACGAACCACGGATGCATGCCGGATCACAAGCACCCCGAAACCTCGTGGTTTTCGAATCGGAAGCTCGCGGGCGGAGGTGCCGTGATGGACCACACCACGCACGCGGCAGACCTCATGTTTTGGCTCACGGGTTGGACACCTAGTCACGTGTATGGTATTGCAAAAAAATTATTTCACGATGATATCGACACCGATGACGCTGGCATGGTCCTCATCACCTTCGAGAATGGCGTTGCCGCGAGCATCGACCCGAGCTGGAGCCGCCCCGTGTCGTTTCCCACGTGGGGAGACCTCACCATGATCATTTACGGCTCCAAAATGACCGTCACGATCGACATGTTCAACCAGAACCTGGAAATCTACGCTAACACGGGCAAAAAAAATGCTGCATGGCAATCATTCGGTTCAGATGCCGATGCCCAGATGCTGGTCAGTTATGTATCGGCCCTCCGTGATGATGGAGATCCGCCAGTTAATGGCGAGGATGGCATCAAGGCGCTGAAGGTCGCGCTGAAGGCTTACGAGGCGTCCAACGCGGGTTCGGTCGTGAAATGGTAGGGAATGAAGAGCATGACGAATTTCGGACAGGAAAAGAGGGGCAAACTGCCATGATCGACTACCAAAAATCCCGCAAGATCCTTGCGATCGCCTCGGTGGTCTACATCGTGGTTTCTTTGTTCTTGTTCATCGATCACAACGATTATACGCAATACATTCTTCAATGGGAAATGTACCTGGCCGGGACGCTCGATCCCACGTATCCCCCCGTCTTTTCGATGTTGTTTGCGCCGCTCTACGCGGTCTGGTACCGGTTGCCCAAGCTGGTGTTTGTCTGTGCATTCCTGGTGACTATGTGGCAGATGCACGAGCATTTGTTCAAGCATCCCGATTTTGCCCATATATCCGAACAAAAAAAGGCCTGGTTCATCTTGCTCTTTTTCGTCATCAGCCCGAATTGCTGGTGGCACGTCTGGACCGGCTTGTTCGATGGACTCCTCGGGCTTTTCGTGTTTAACATGTATCTAGTCTTGAAAAATCGTACCATGCGATGGGTGGTCAAGGATGCTGTGTTGCTCGTGCTCATCGCATTGACTATGCTGATCAAGTTCGTGGGAATATTTCTACTCGTGCCTTTCTTATTTTTCAATCTCGTGCAACCGAAGACCGGAGAGAGCGAGCAGGATTTTGCATGCCGGCGAAAAAAAACATTTCGCATCCGGCTACTCGTGTACGTCTGCGGTGGAGCTAGCATTGGTATCGCAGCAATAGTGCTGGTTGACGTGAGTACGATACTCGCGCCGTTTGTCCTCCAGGCCTCGCGGTCGTACGAGTCTCTTTACGAGTTCGCGCTGTACCCGAACTCACCCTTTTTCCTGAAATTTTTCGTGGACTTGTACTCGCGCACGGGATTTTACATATTTTTGATCGCCATGATCCTCGTGTACGTGTATTGCATCAAGGCGAAGGTGTCGAACGAGGCGTGGTTGCTCTTGCCGATGTTGACGTTCATGACGTTCTTCCAGGTCGTCCATGCCCAGTTCTTGCTATGGATTTTGCCTCTCCTCGGCGTGTACTATGCAAAGCACGATGGTCGCACCGGGCGATCGCATATCCGCCGTCATCTGTTCTGGATCGAGCTGATCGACGGTTCCGTGTTCTTCTTCTTGCCCTTCGCGCAGTTCATGTACACGTGGGTGATTGCCGAGGTCATCAAGCGGGAAACGAGCGAAAAAGTGGCCGTTCCCGGCGTGGCCTTGTCACCAGCGTGATCGCGCGCCCGTTCCTCTGGTTTTCCGGGGATATTTCGGGCAATTGTTAAAAACTACTGCCCATGATTCCTTTCGAGACCATGGCCAGCACGCGGATGGAACAAGTCATCGCAAGATACACCTTGAAAGGCATCATTTTCGACCTGGATGGCACGCTCACGAACACGCTGGATCAACATGTCGAAGCGTTCGACCGGGTATTCAAGCGAAACGGATACAACGTGGACCGCAGCAAGATCCAGGCGAACATGGGCCGGCGGCCATTTGACATCGTGCGCGACCTGATCTTCGATGGAAAGTCCGACGATGCACTGCCGAAAGCGCAGGTCGAAAAATTGTACCGCATGGCGCAAGAGAAGATCGACATGTTCACGACTTTGATCCCGCAGCACCCGCCCACGATGCCGGGCGTCCCGGACGTGCTCGCGCGAGCGAAACAACTGGGGCTCAAGCTCGCGGTCGTGTCGAGCACGACATACAAGAACGTGAAGATCATCCTGGATCGCATCGACGTGTATAAATACCTCGATGCACTGGTCACGGGCGAAGACGTGAAGATCGGCAAGCCCCATCCGGAGGCATTCTTGAAGGGAGCTGAAAAATTGGGCTTTCCGAAGGAAAACTTGATCGTGATCGGGGATTCAATTCATGATATCGGCAGTGCACGGCAAGGCGGGCTGCGCATCATCGCGGTCGCCACGGGCAAGCACACCGTGGCCGAGCTCGAGGCAAAGCATCCCGATCTCGTGATCCCGAACCTGCTAGGGCTGTTCTGAATTCCAAATATTACGTTTCCCACATTCAAGTTTAAAAAACGGCAAGTCGTCTCACTTGCATTACAAGAAGTTATAAAGGAATGATCATGGCAGCGAAAGTGTACAAGTTTATCGTTGTGGGGCTTGGCCACATCAGCGACCACTGGTTGCCGCTGTTCTCGGACCAGCAAAAGAAGATGTTCGGCAACACCAAGCGGGTCGAGATCGCCGCGCTCGTCGATCCCGACCAGACCACGCACGCAAAGCGTGAAAAATATGCTTGCGGGGATGCGCCGTGTTATGTACAGCTGGAAGACGCGTTCAAGGAAGTGGAAAGCGATGCGGTCCTGGTCCTCACGCCACCGCAGTACCACGCGCGCTACGTCTGGACGGCCATCCAGCAACTCAACCACGTGCTCACCGAGAAGCCATTCGTGACCGAGATGAACGATCTCAAGCACATGATCGGGTTATTCAAGACCATCGAGGAGGAACACTTGATCTGCGTCGTGAACCAGCAATACCGGTGGGCGCCCAGGATGCAGGCCATTCGCAAGGCTGTCGATGACGGCGCCATCGGCACCATCGGGTTCATCACGAGTTATTTCAACGAGCCGGATTACCACTTCAACCTCTGGTGGCGGCAATTGCACGGGGATATCTCGGCATTCAACTGGTACGTGCACCACTACGACACGATGCGGTTCCTTCTCAAGAACCGGAAGCCCGTCGAGGTCTATGGCAAGCTCATTCGCGTGCCCTACTCGAAAATCATCGGTGAGTCGACCGTGTTCCTGCAAGTCACCTTCGAGGACGGCATCGAGTGGTCGTACAACGGCAGCCAGGAAGGCCGGGGCTGGAAGACGCCTGGGCAATCCATGTTCACGATCCACGGCTCCGACGGCATGATCGAGAACCCGCGCGATGGTCCACCTATGCTCTACAAGGTGGGTGATGAAAAGGGCGTGCCGCTGATGCCCGACCCCGGCGATGCGCAAGCGCCCTATCCAGACTACTGGCACGTGACGCTGAAAAAATTCGTGGAATCGCTCGACGCGAAAAAGCCGATCGACGAGGACGTGACCACGTTCCAGAACAATATATGGACGATCTCAATCCCCATGGCCGCGCGTGAATCCCACCGGCAAAAACGACGAATCAACATGAAGGAATTCATGGAATCTTTGTGAATCTATGCACCTTCCTTTTTTTTCGACGGCATCACCTTTTTATTACCTTCGCGGCTGTTATCTCTTGTTCAATCGCAAATACGAACGAGCGGTGGCGGATTGCGGGCCTGGAACGCGGTTTTTTGATGGAATATAACGATTGCGTCGCATGCGGATTCAAGTGCGAAAAAGTATGCCCCGTGTCGAGAGGAACGAAAAAATACTGCTTGAGGGCGTTCCTGGAGAAGTATCTCGGCCAGGGGGAGGCAATCTCGTGGCCATGCATGGGATGCCGGGCGTGCGAGCTGGTCTGTCCTGGCGAAAAAAAGCCACACCAGCTTGTCATCGAGGCGATGCAGCGGTTCTTGAAAACCGGCGAGAACACGATCACCG
>JAUQYW010000114.1 GCA_030587525.1 Candidatus Sigynarchaeota archaeon
ATCCCGAAAAAGGCACCGAGCGTGATCCCTGCATAAAGAAACCCTATGATCAAGAGCAGCCAAAAATGGCCCTCGTAATTTAAGTATTCACGATTGTACGGGTCGATGTTCGTGAAGTTCGCATCTGCAACAAGAAACATTCCTATGGCAATAACGCCACAAATCCCGGTAATGACGCTGATCCGGCCATTCACCCGGCCACGTTCTTCTTGCACCGTCAATTCCGGAATCATGGAATGCTGCGCCGCGAGTACGCCGTTCATGAAGATCCCGATAACGATCACGTCGAGGAAAAAACAGATCCAGAAATTATTTGACAAGAGGTACAAGATCATGGCGATGCCAGCGACGATGCCACTCAGCAACAAGGGTTTTCGATGCCCGATTCGCGAGTAATGGTTATCCGAGTATGCTCCCCAAACGAGCATGAAGATGAGGCCCATTATTGCGGAACATGAGGTCATCAAGGGAACCATCCACCAGTCCCAAAAAGCACCCATTTCAAACCGAAGGACGCCATTGATATACGTGTTGAGCTGGCCATTTTCTGCATTCCCGAAAAACGCGCCGGCCCCGCCCACGAGCCCGAGAAACAAGATCTGGGAACCCGCCATTTTGACCGGAGTACTCGTCGCCATTTTTTTGAAGAATCGCATGAAGCTGATCACGCCCGTATCCTTGTTAAGCGTTTATTTCAGTTTGGGGGCTTGCACGATCGCCATTTTTTCGAGGTGGGTAAATGCTCGAAAAATCAAGGGGGTTTGAATTGAATGGATATTGCCTTCTCGTGAGAGAACAGCAACGCTAAAAATATAAAAATCTGAAGAGAAAAGTGGTGTAAAAAACGCCACTCCCCGATTCCACTCGATTATGCTCTTTCCCTGGGAGCGCAAAGGATTTGTGGTAACAACCCTTTACATTGATTAAAAGCGCCTCGAGATTTATAAATGTATAGTTATACGAATAAGCGAAGATCAAGCAAAAACCAAGCGCCCGCCACCACGATGCGCGGCTTGAGAATGATCATGAATAGCGTCTGAACAATGACCAGTATTGCCACGAGTTCCTCGTCTGGGTGAAAACTCACGTTAATTGTCGCATAGATGGCGAACCAGCCAGGCATTTTGCGTGGATTTCCGATGCTACCAAGGCTTAGCTCGGCGAAGATGGATCATGGTCTATCAAGATCTCGCCGTTCACGAAACGTCGCGTCAAATCGTTTCGTGGGCTGTCAAAAAACCTTGATTTTGGCCCGAATTCGACAAGCACGCCTTTATGCAACAAACCCGCGTCGTCCGCGATGCGTTTTGCTTGGAACATGTCGTGCGTGGACATCAAGATGATCGTCTTACCCTCTGACCGCTTATTTAGTAGCAATTTCTCGATCATATAGCACGTCTCCGGATCGATGGACGCTGTTGGCTCGTCGAGAATGAGAAGCCCCGGCCGCGTGATGAGTGCCCGTGCCAGGCCGACGCGCTTTCGCTCGCCGCTTGACAGCTTGTGCGTTTTTTTTTCAGCGATTTCTTTCAAGCCGAAGGTGTCGATCGTTTCTTGCACCCGTTGATCGATCTCGCTTTGAGGCAACTTGCGCATGCTGAGAGGGACTGCTATATTTTTCTTGACCGTGAGATTGAACAAGTACGGTTCTTGCAAGACAAACGCGATGGAACGACGCCACTCCGTTGCTTCGACACTTGAAAAGGCGAGAATGTCCTTGTTACCAGATAAAATATGCCCTGCCGTCGGGACGAGCAGGAGATCGAGGACCTTAAACAAGGTCGTTTTTCCCGCCCCGTTCGGCCCGAGAATGGCGGTGATTCGCCCTTTCTTGGCCGTCAAGGTCACATCTTTCAAGACAAGCTTGTTATCGTAGCTGAAGCAGACTTGCTCGATCCGGATTTCATCGATCGTGGCCATAGTGATCACCGCTTGCGATTTTTCATCTGTATAAATGTCAACGTCAAAATTATGAAGAAAGACGCCGTGATCAAGATTAGACCAAGCGATAAGGCCAGATCCGGGCGTCCCATCTGCGTGTAGGTCACGATTGCCGTGGTCATAGTCTGCGTGTAATAGGAGATGTTCCCGCCCACGATGAGCGATGCGCCGACCTCAGAGATGCTCTGCCCAAATCCTACCATGATACCGCTCAAGATTTGGATCAAATTCTCCGAAAACACGTTCTCGTAAATATCCCAACGAGATCCACCCAATGCCAAGGTTGTTTCGGCAATCTTCTTGTTATGATTCGTGACAGCAGAAATCGTTATGCCGGAAATGATAGGGATGCAAAGCAAGCTCTGCGCGATGATGATGGCGGTGGGTGTATAGAGTAAATGCAAGAAACCTAGCGGTCCAGCAGAAGATAAGAACAGATAAACGATCACGCCCATGACAACCGGTGGGAAGCCCATGAACGAGTTCGTGATGTTCACGATCACGATTTTTCCCTTGAACTCTTTCATTCCCAGGAAAATTCCAAGCGGAACGCCGATCGCAGCGGCGATCGCAGCGGCGATAGCTGAAACCCCTACAGAGAACCACAAGATGGAGAACATATCGGAATTGAATTGTACCATCATGCTGATGCAACCCGGCAAGAGATCGAAGCGAAATATATGCTGGAACAGTTCGTTAACGGATAAAAAGAAAAAATGGAGGATTTTGAACGTTCGCTTTTGTTCAATGTTTCACACGAGCGTGTTCATCCCAAGCTCAATGACCTTGTTGTTCCACCAATCAATGTCCTCTGTCAATGATTGCGTGACAGAGTATGAAGATGTGTTATTCCAGCAGACCGTAAACAATGAATGTCCATATGCCGTGTAGTTGGCAACCTTTGCGAGACCATAATCGCTCAAACAGAACGCGACGAATTTTTCCGCGAGCGGTTGGTTCACGTTCGGGTGTCTCGTGGAATTCACGAGGATTAACGAATACGGGTTGATCATAATCCCTGATGAATCGTTCTCGCAGACGGATTTCAAGTTTGTCAAACTCGTGATCATCGACCACCACGTGGCGCGATCCGTTAGCGTATAGCCGTTCTTTTCATTCGTCATCGTGAGCGTTGCACCCATTCCCGTATTTGCACATAGGTACCAGGGATGCCCCGTCGTGATCGCTGTATAGCTTTTGTGCGGTGGTGCAAGCTTCCAGATGTCTTTCTCTTTCGTGTGCGTTCCGGAGCTGTCATTTCTGCTCACGAAGGGATTGACCTCCTTGTCTGTCAAATTGTCGTGACAATACCAGAAGGCTTTGGTGATATTGTTCGGTGCACCGGACAGGATGCCCGCGGGATCTGCGGTTGGTCCAACGAGGATGAAATCATTGAACATAAAGCATGCACGACGTGAACCGTTACCATCAGCCACGAACGCCAATTCACTTGCCCGGGAATGAACCAGGAGTAAATCAGCATCGCCATTGCTGCCATCTGCGATCGCAGCACCGCTTCCTTTCGGTGAAAGCAGCACGTCCACGCCGAATCGCTGCTCGAAGTCTGGAATTAGCACGTCCATCAAATGCGAATCATTTACGGATGTGGTAGTCGAGAGACGCAGTTTCGGAACAGGAGATAACAAGATCGCGGCCGTGATCGTGACACCGATGCCAGCCGCCACGATGCCGATGATGATGACGCCAAGTAATTTTCTTTGCATTTCTATCGACCTTTGTAGTTGTCCATCGAATTATTGAAGGGTTTCTTGCCACATTGTTCGATATGTACGGACAAATACATCAACGCGACCACGTTGAAAAAACTTCTTACCTTGTACTAAATCTTTATATCAAGTAGTTCCCGCTGATCGAAAATTAGATATTGGTTCCCATTGTCATTTAAACCACGTTCTTTTGATGATACTCAACGCGAGGTTACACTCACGTCTAATAATGCACGAGATAAAACGCAGTCATGATCATCATGCCCACCACAAATTATTACATTCCTCCCGAATTGCTGAAAATGCTTGAATTGCCTTATGGATATTCGCTTCTTTTAAAGGGAGAGGGAGGCGTGGGAAAGTCCACACTTGCTCTCGAATTGCTCGTCAAGAGCAAGGGAAAAAACGCCACATACATCTCCACCCGTGTTTCCCCGAGCCAATTGTTCGAGCATTTTCCATGGATTCAGAAGGATGTTGAGGAGAGCTTCACGGTCCTCGATGCCACGCAAGCCGGGACGACCATGAACAATCCTCTCGATGAAGGCGAGCAACTCGCGCTGAAGTTTATGGGCATGCCAGATCTTCTCCAATCCATTGTCCACATGGCCGAGCAAGCATCCGGCCAGCTCTTTGTCGTCATCGACTCGTGGGACGCGATCCAGCTTATGTTCGAGCATTTGCAAGCCCAGAAGTACGCTGACAAGCCGCAAATGACTGAAAATCTCAATTTTATGTACAACGTCTTTATGTCACTCGTTCGCCAGAAAAACATCAAGCTCATCCTCGTCGCCGAAAACGCGTCCATGATGGACTATCTCGTGGACGGCGTTGTCGAGCTGCGGCGAGAGTTCTTGCCCAACACCAAGATGGTACGGATCGCGGAGCTCAAGAAATTCCGGGGCATCAGGATCACCAACACTTCTTACTTGTTTTCCCTCGAAGAAGGGCGTTTCAAGGCGTTTTTTCCCTGGGATGTCGAGCTGGTCAAGGATTTCCGAGGTAGCCTGGTAAAACTGGAATACGATGAAAAAACCCTCCATTCAATAGTTGAAAGTATTCTCTTGAATCAAATTCCCATGCAAATGGGAGCACTCTCGATTGACGATATGCACAAGGAATTCATCAACATTGTCATCGATGGACTCGCACGGTTCCAGCTCAAGAGAAACGAAATGTTCACGTTCACCCCGCCAGATAACTTTGACATCCTAATGTTCAAAAACAAGATGCTCTCATATCTCGAGAAAGAGGACATCGACCCGGAACGATATTACAAGAACATCCGGATCCATCTCTTCGATATTGCAAGTGATCAAGTTCGCAGCGAAAGAAATGTGGTAGATATCCCAATTCCGGATAAGAAACTAGGGGATCAAGAGCAAGTAATGCAACTATTAAACCTTTTCGCAAAGAAAATATCATCCTATGGCACGGAAGGTAACTTCAAGCATTCAATCAACATTGGGTACCTGCTACCTTTCGAAACGAAAATAAAAAACCTAGATATCGCAGCAAACACCTTTTTTTCCACGTTTTCCAAGCTTTTCAAGATTCCTAACTCCATTTTCATCATGGCAACGAATTCAAGCGATAAATTCATCCAAGAGATATATAAAATGGCAAATTTTTGCGTTGACATAAGCTTTTTCCAAGGGACTCCTTTGATGAATGTTATTTCTCCGCACGTGCCTTCACTCTTCGGGTTCCTCATTCCTCCAGATCAAGAACCGCAACGGAAAAAACTCTATATTCATTCAATCGTATGAACGCTATTGAACGCTATCAATAATCCTAAATTCAAGATACATCTCTTTTTTTTTAACACGAAGAACCTAATCACGAGTTTCAAGGAATCAGCCCTCATATTCGGTGCACGGCCCATGAAAGTATCAGCATTGAAGCAAACATGGTTTCTCATCTTGCTCATCATTCTTGCTAACATGTTTTGGGGATTGATTTCAATATTTGTCGTTCCGATATTTCGCGATCATCCATACTCCGTCTTGGTCATTGTCTTCATCCGGTTTATCTTTGGCGGGCTGATCATGTTCACCATCGTGGTATCCATGATCGGCGTGCATTGGGTTAGGACAAAAAGAAAGCTCCCGCAAACCACGTCTTTTTTTCAAACCGGTTGGGAGGACATCAAGCATTACTTGCTTTCACGAAATAAATTATTCTTGAATGTTCCAAGATTGGTTTATATTTTCATCCTCGCGTTTTTTGGCGTGACCCTCAATGTTTCAACATATTTCGTTGGAATGAACCAGCTTCCACTCGTCTTCATGCTGTTAGGTGCCCCGGGTGGCTTCATCATATTAGCATCGGCATATAACGTGGTCAAGGGGAAAGAGAAGTTAAGCCTCTTTAAGGCGATCTACATCTTTCTCATGATCTTGTCCCTGATCTTAGTTGCCCTGGCACAGCAAAAAGTTGGCACCATGGATCCGACGATGGTAGGCATCACTGCATTGTTCCTAAATATCATCAGCGTATTCATCTATTACGTATATGTCGGCCGGGATAGTTATACTCGAGAAGAAACCATCTTGAAGAAACCACGAACGGGCAATTACCGGCTGATGCGAACCATGACCAAGCTGGCCCTGTTCATGCTCTTCGGTGCCATTTCCGCTATCGCCATCGTGCCTGTCTGCGCGATCCTCCCGTTCAAGTATCTGAATAACCTCGCGAGTGGTTTCATTGCTGAATTCGGGTTTTTCTTCAGCGGTGCCTACCTGGGACAGCTGATCTTCCTCATCATCGCGTGCACGGTCCTTCCCAACCTGTTCGTCTTCCTCGCGAGCATGTGGTGGGATTCGGAAAGCGCGTTCACGTTCGAGGCGTGGACATCCATCTTGAACCTCATCGATCCAATCACCGGCATCACGACGAGCGTCATCGCCGGCTTGGAAACCGTGGACATTGTTTTCTTGAGCTTAACATTGATTGTGCTCACGGTCGCGATTCTCCTGCGGTTCGTGCATGAGCGGGAATCGAAAATCAACGTGCTGATCTATCTCAAGATAAAGCAAGGATTTCTCAAGGAAGCGCTGCAATTTCTTATCGGGCTCAAGGAAATCAGAAAGTTTTTCTATATCACGGGCAAGGCAGATGTCGCAATAAAAGCCACATTTGGATCAGTTCGGGAGTTCTACGCATTCTTGTCCCACGTGGCACTCAGAAAGCACATCAAGATAAAATATGATCTGATTTCGTTCGTCGAAAAAATCGTCACCGAATAAGGAAATCTTTTTTTGTCTGGAGCACGGATTACGGAGAATAGACATAGAACGAGGTGGAGCAACCATGTCCGATGACGAGCAAAAGGGTTCCTCTTCAACAAGCACAGAGGAGGACAAGCAGGAAATCGAACGCCTTGGATTGAAAGATAAATCAAAAGCGGGCTTCGACCGGCTCATGCAACACACCAAGCCTAATGAACCAGAACCGGAAAAAAAGAAGAAATTTATCGGTTTCAAGTGACAACTTATAGTGAAACCTCGCCGTACATGAATGCCTTCGATTTTATCCGCGCATCGACTGGATACTTGTTGATCCTCGCTTGTTTCTTTCCCTTCAATTCTTTTTCATCAACCCAGTGCTTTCGCCGCTTCAATTCCTCGATCGATGGTATCCAATCCTTCCATTCGGGGGGCAGCCATTTTTGCTCGTAGTATAGCATGTTCCATGTCAAGTCCTCGATGCGGTCATCGTCCTCGATGAATTGGCACATGGGATCATGTTTCATGGCCTTGATGACGTTCTCCGGGCTGTTACCGAGGGCCGCGTCGACCGTCAGGAACTGCTGCTCCGCGTGCACACGCACGAGGTCGGCTATCTCATTCGGGAAATCGATCATCCTTTCGCCTACCATCTTGCCATCCTTGAAATGCCCAGGAATTTCGACGATCGCGTCTTCCGGCAGATTCGGGATATACCCCTTGTTGGGCAAGTTAACCACGTATGGTGTTGGATTGTTGTTTTTCCAATCGATCGTCATCTCGATAGCCAATTCTCCACGCTTTGATGCACCGAGAACAGGCCAGCCATGCTCCCACAAGTGAAACACGAAATATGCACCAGTACGCTCTTTGTGAACTTGATCCACGTTACGAAGGCGCGTGATGCTGAATGGCTTCGCATCATGGTTAAAGAAGTTATAATATTGCGGCATAAATTCCGCGACGTGGCGGGACCCGGGATACGGGAAGTATCCGTGTTTTTTCATCAAGTACCAGTTAAACTCGTGATCCATGGTCGATGGTTTCATAAAGACATCGACGTTATTGCGCAGCACGGGGTACAGTTCTTCACCCTTGTACTTGACGGATGTGAGCCAGGCATAATGGTTGACGCCACCATAGAGAATATCGAGATCTTGCCAGCGTGGAATCCTTTTTCCTTGTTGATTCAAAGCTTTTTTCACGGTGCCCATCCCACCGAATAACTCGTGGCATAACCCTACATATTGCAGATCGGAATTCACGCGGCGAGCGCCCATGACGATCGTGGCCTGCGGGTTCGTGTAATTGAGCAAAACTGCCTTGGGGCATAGCTCCTGCATATCCTTGGCGATGGAATAGACTGGTGGGACGCACCGCAAGCTACGGAACAGGCCACCGGGGCCGCAAGTATCGCCCGTGTTTTGAGGAATCCCGTATTTTTGCGGCAAGTGGATGTCAAACCATTCGGATTCTTGAATGCCGACGCTGATGGACTTGTACACGAAATCCGCGTTCGTCAATGCTTCGCGCTGCTTCGTTGTGGAAGTAACCTTGACGTCGGCCTTCGCCTTCTTGACCATTTTTTCGAGGATCGTGGTCATAGTCTTGAGAGATTTCGGATCGATGTCGACCAAGCATACTTCCATCGGAAATAATTCTTTCGCGGCGCAGAAATTCCGGAAGAGCCCGATCGAAAACCGGAACGAACCTGCACCGATATATGCAACCTTGAAATCATTTGCCATGCATATCACGTGCACGTTTTGCTTTTATTCAAGTTCATCCTACGGGAAAAAAACCTTCCGGGGAATGGAAGGATGTAGATGTGTTGAAAACACCACCAGGGATCAAGACGAAGTCTTGGTATAGACAAATGCTTTAGGCCTTACCTTTGAATCGGCGGGATATTTGCAGGTCCTGGCATTGTCACGCCCTTTCAACTCACTCGCATCGACCCAATGCTTTCGCTTAGACAAATCCTCCTTATTGGGAATCCAGTCTTGCCATTCCTTTGGCAACCACTCTCGTTCGTGATACAACATGTTCCAGGTCAAGTCCTCGATGCGATCATCATCCTCGATGAATTGACA
>JAUQYW010000115.1 GCA_030587525.1 Candidatus Sigynarchaeota archaeon
CACCTGTGATCGGTAAGCGTGCTCCGGCTAATCCATCGCTTGCTTCGAAGTGGAACTCGTGATCACCAACCGGCAACGGCGTGGTGTACTCGTAAATGCACCCGTCGGTATAGTTCATGTCCCAGGGATCTTGCTTTGTCATGTAAAACACGGTGCCGTTGACGTGAACCCGGACGAATGATGGTGCCTCGTTGTTGGCGTCCGAATAGACCGTGGAAAACACATAGAACGTGGACGTGGTTCCCGTTGCAGGCGACACGGTTCCCCCTGTCAAGGACGGCGCTGCGTTCACATACAACGAAACGGACGGACCAACCAGTTCGCCAGATGTCGGGAGCCGTGCCGTGAACACGCCGTTCGTTGTCTGGAAGTGATAGGTGTAATTACCTTCCAGGAGCGTCGCCAGGTAGATGTAGGTACAACCATCCGAATACGTGGTGTCGCCAACGTCTTTTTTCCACATTGCATAGTTGACCCCGTTGATGACGGCGCGCACGTACACCGGGGAGCGATTGGCGGCTTCCGTGTAGATCACGGAGAACGTGAATAGGGTCAGCGTGGTGCCGCTCCCAGGAGCAACACTACCGCTGGAGAGGGACGGGGGAACGTTGACCGAAACGCCGGGACCAGAGAATACACCTTCCCAGGGATTTCGGACTGCGTAGGTGCCATCGCTTGCCTCGAATCGATGATTGTACGAGCCTGCCGGGAGCGTCGTCACGAGCACGTACAAGCACCCGTCAGTGTAGTTCACGTCGCCATCGTCGAGTTTTACCATCTCATATGGCGTCCCGCCCAGGATCATGCGTACATACGCCGGCGAAATGTTATCCGCGTGTGAATACACGACCGTGAAGGTAAAATTCGTCAAGATGTTGCCGTTATAAGGTGCGAGATTTTCATCACCCAGCACGGGCCGGTTGTCGCAGTCGTTGTTCGCGACGACGTTCCCCGTGCAGCCTTGTTGCGTTATGCACACGTCGTTCCCGTGCAAGATATTCCAGCTCACGTTGTTGAAGCTGGCGATGCTCAAGTAGATGCCGACCTGGTTCCATCCCGCCACGTTGCGAACGAGCTGGTTGTAGTCAGTTAACATCTCGGCCTCTATGCCGTACATGGTGTTGTTGAAGAAGGTGTTGTTCTCGACGACATTCCACGTGGAACCATCCAGGTATATTCCCGCGTTCAAGTTTTCCTCAGCAGTATTATTCCGGATCGTGCTGTTATCCGAGCCAAGCATATTAATGCCGTCCTGGTAATTGCCAGCGAGGACATTATCCTCTATCGTCGTGTTCAACGAGGACTCCACCCGGATGCCATTCGTGCTCATCGTGACAGTGTTACCGCGCACCTCGGTATCGTTTGACGTACCGATGTAGATGCCATCATCGTAATTGGTAACGAGCGTGTTGTTCTCGATCACGTTGCCACGCGATGTTTCAACGCGAACGCCATTGGCAAAATTCTCTATGAAAGATACATTCGCTATAATGCAGTTCATGCTTCCCACAAGCTGGATCCCGATTATGTTTCTCGTGATCGTGCCCCCGATGTACCGGATCCTTGTGGATCCGTCAACCTGGAGCCCGCGATCGTTGTTGTAGAGCGTGGCGTTGGAAACCGACACGTTGGTTGATGAAATCACATAGCAGCCGTAGTCAGAATTGCTCTCCGCGGTGATCCCGATCAATTGCATGTCGAATACATTCATTATGTGAATGCCGTACCTGTTATTAAGGCGAGCGAATATGCCGAAGACGTCCATGTCCCAGGATTGGGTGATGTACATGCCATCCGTGTTCCTGTTAGCGATGTTAGCGCTGAACGTTAAATTGTTGCTCGAGGCATTCACGTAAAATCCATAGGTGTTATAGGTTGCCGTATTGCCAGAGACTGAAATGTTCGTCACGGACTCCAGTATCACGCCACGGATGCTGTTTCGTACCGTGTTTTCATCGATGATGCAACCATCCGAATCGAGCAAAAAAATCCCGTTCTTCATGTTTTGCTTGAGTGAATTGTTATGCAAGATGCACGTGCTTGAATGGTCGATGAACAAGCCGTGGCGACGATTGTATTCGATCGTGTTGTTTTCGATAGTGATGCCGAAACACGATTCCAGACCTATCCCATCATTCCTGCCGTAAGTTATCGAATTGTTCGTTATCGTGGTGCCGGTGGTCGATGTTTGCACGTGGATATTGACGCCGTTACTCCAGTAGACCGTGTTGTTAATAATGTGTACCATATTCGAGCCGTCCAAGCAGATTCCATCCATGGTACAATCGGCGATATAATTGGCCAGGATCGTGTTGTTGTTTGATGAAAGCAGTAAGATCCCGTTCCCGTTGGAAGAAATGATGAAGTTGTCGCGAATCGTGTTATTGTTCGACGAGTCTATATATAGTCCCGCAAGCATGTTGTTCCGGATCGTGTTACTGATGAAAAAGTTATCGTAAGACGTTTCGGAATAAAAGCCATAATAGTTACTGTCCATCAAGTTATTCGTGAACACATTCCCGTTGGAATTGAGGATCTCAATACCGTATTGGGCACTGCGATTCGCCACGACGTCGATGATCTGGGCATTCGTGACGTTGAGGAGCAAGATGCAAGAATACCCAGAATCCGTGCTTCCCACGTAACAATTCTGCAAGATGAAATGCGCGTTCGTGTGTTGGATATGTATCCCGGCTGCATTGTGCCAGTACGGCTGTATCGTGAGATTCTCGATAATGTATGGCGTCGATTCCGAGCCGTCCCCCGACGTCGCGAGGCGCTGCAGGTCGGCGTTACCATCGATGAACACGTGACATGAATAGGGATCCGCGGTCTGATCAAGCAACGGGTACACGTCGCTCGAGCCGGCGCTACCCGGGATCGTGTAAGCCATGCTCCAGAATATGCCGAACAGCGGGGTCGCGCCGGGATAGCGTGACGTGTAATCTTGCCAGTAATTACCAAAGTAATCCTGGCACCATCGGTTGCCGGCGCCATTGTCGACGGCCTGG
>JAUQYW010000018.1 GCA_030587525.1 Candidatus Sigynarchaeota archaeon
CCTTTGTCACGGGCTTGATGACAGCGTCCTTTCCTTTGGCGTGCAATTCCTTCACGAATTGCAAGGCGTCGTGGATGCTCCCGGTCACGAGCGTGGCCGGCGTCGAGATGCCCTTTCTAGTGAAGGCCCGCAGCGACTCGAGCTTCGATCGTGCTGTGAAATCTGCCTGCCGGGTCGGAAATACACGGTATCGCCGCTCCAACTCTTCGATGATGGTGGACTTGAGGAGAAAGGTGGGCGCGGAATCCGATTCAAGAGGTTCCGGGTTGGTCAAAATGATGGCATAGTACGATTCACCAGCGGGAAAACCTTCCAGGCCACCAGAGCCAAACGATAACTGGTCAAGCCAGTAATCGTCGTGCAGCACCCCTTTCTTTGCCAGTTCCTCCTTGTATCGCAACAGGCTGTTGCCCTCGTCTTCCCGGCCATTCACGAACGCGAATTTCCCCTTGAATTCTCGCAACAAGCGCTTCTTATTGGCATTTTTTTCCTTGAATGACCAGGACTGGCCGTCCCGCCGCGCGCCTAGCATATCGAGAGTTTTTTTCGCCACGGGCGTGTCACGCGAGAAATACTGGTCGATGATACTATCGAGATTGGTCGACAGCACCACGTCATCGTCCAGGCAGAAGAGGTGCTTGAACAAGGCGGCACTCGGTGGATCCTTCAAGGCACTGGACGGGTAGACCTTTTCGAGCATAGTTTCGATGTCCCTTCAGCAATAACTTAATAACAAACGTTATAACACCATACTATCTAATATATCCAATCTCTGTAGCGTCGAATATAGATTGATAGATCATGGACAATTTTGTTTCCCAAACGTTTACCGCCTTGATAACTCCGTTCAAGGAGGACCTCTCGGTCGATTTCGAGGGCTTGAAGAAGCTGCTTGATTTCCAGTTGAAGAATGGTGTCCGGGGCATCGTGCCTTGCGGCACGACCGGTGAATCGGCAACGATGGATCACGAAACGCACCACGAAGTCATGAAGTTCGTTTTTGACTACGCGAAGGAAAACGCGAGAAAGTTCAACCGGGTTTTCGGCAAGGACTTGTTCATCATGCCCGGTGTCGGCTCGAACGCGACGGACGAGGCAATCGAGCTCACGAAGTTTGCAGAAAAGTTTGGTGCCCACGCAGCCCTGCACGTCACGCCGTATTACAACAAGCCGACGCAAGAAGGCTTGAAGCTCCACTTCAAGCTGATCACGGATGCATGCAAGATCCCGATCGTCGTCTACAACATCCCGGGCCGGACGGGCCGCAACGTGGAAGTGGCCACGATGCTCGAGCTCGCGAAAAACCCGCAAATCATCGGGGTAAAGGAAGCCAGCGGCGATGTGAACCAGATCGCCAAGATCATCCAAAAAACACGGGGCACGAACTTCTCGGTCATGTCGGGTGATGACCAGCTCACCTACCTCGTCATGGCCATGGGTGGCAAGGGCGTCATTTCGGTCGCGTCGAATATCATCCCCGACAAGATGAGCCAGTTCACGAACGCCATGCTCAAGGGCGATTACAAGACGGCGCTCGACATGCATTATAAGTTGCTCGACTTGTTCGACGTCCAGTTCATCGAGACCAATCCCGGCCCCGTGAAGTACATGGCATCGCTGATGGGATTACCCGCGGGTCCGATGCGGCCACCGATGACGCTCCCGATCCCTGCAAACCAGGAAAAAATCCGCAAGGTTATGAAGGACTCCGGGCTAATCCAGTAAAAATTGAA
>JAUQYW010000192.1 GCA_030587525.1 Candidatus Sigynarchaeota archaeon
TCGAGTATCTGGTGGCCGAGTTTCTGCTTCCTGAAGGCCGGATCCGTGCAAACGTCCCGGATACCGCCACACGAAAATGCGATGCCGTGCGCGAGCATGGTAAACCGCCATATGCCGACGTGAGCGACCATTTTTCCATCGATGAATCCAACCCGAGAATACTCCCAGCTCGGTTCATCGTAAGGACGCTCGGCATGGAGCTTGAAAAACACGCCGCTTTCGTGCGAACCCACGAAGGATTTCTCAAGCAAAGGATACAACGCGCTCAAAAATTCAGAGCCTTTCAAGCCTCGAATTTCCAACCGGGTTCACCAAGAACACCAATGCAAACCAAAATTTAAAAAATGCGGAAAGGTTTATTCATTCTTGAAGCATCATGTTGCACGTCATCGGTATCGTGGGGATGCCAGGTGCTGGGAAATCCTCGTGTATCGAACACCTCCAGCGGGAACGTGGCGCCAAGGTCGTGAATATGGGCGATATGGTGCGCGAGCAAGTTACCAAGGCAGGGCTGGCGATCAATCCAGACACCCTGGGCAAGATGGCGGAAGAGTTGCGGAAAAAGCGCGGCCTGGATGTCGTTGCGCAGCTCACGGCTGAAAAAGTGAGTGCAATTGCCGGGAGCGATGATCTCGTCATCATCGACGGGCTACGGTCCATGCAAGAAGTCGCATTTTTCCGGAAGCGGTGGCGATTTCCTGTCCTCGCCGTGCACTCCCCGCCGCGGGTACGGCACCAGCGATTGCTCGCGCGGCAAAGGGCGGATGATTCCTCTGATCCAGAATATTACGCGAAGCGCGAAGCCCGCGAACTGAAATTTGGCATCGCGGAGGTCATTGTCCTTGCTGACGAGATGATCGTGAATTCTGCATCCACGACCGAGCAAGAACTCCAAGCAATGGCTGTCACCGCCATCGATCGATTGTTGCAAGAGGCTGGCCAATGATTCGCGTGAGGATCAACACGTCCATCTACCCGACTGAAGACCCCGGGCGGGTCATGGCCGCGTTGAAGAAGATGTTCGTTTTTTCCGACGCACAAGTGCAGCAAGAACGCAAGACCGAGGTCGTCTCGCTGAAGATCGACGTGTCCATCCGCTACGAGGTCGAGGTCACGCGGGTCGTCATCGAAACCAACGACCGCCTATGCCTCGAGAAATTGCAGGGTTTATTCCGAGACGAGTACATTCAAGAATGCGCCAGGTCGGTCCTATACTCGTCCAGGACCCGCGTCGAAGGAAATGCCACCAAGGTGTCCTTTAAACTCCACAAGCAAGCCGCTTACATAGGCGTCGTGCATTTTTCCGAGCTGCACGAGTCGCCACTCGGTCCCATCAATGTTGATATCATTACCGACGATTTTGAAGAGTTCGTTAACTGGTTCGCGCCGAGGGAGACCATGGCCAAGGGAACCAAGCCAGATGCGTGCAAGGATTGAGCCGCGGTCACGTTTTTTTCACGAGCAAGATCGCGCGTGCGAAATCTGGGTTCTCGACCTTTTGCTGCACGTCGATGGTCGCGCCCTTTAATCTGGCCTGGACGTGCGTGCGGATGGTCACCGCATCCTTTTCGGGGATCGCGAAGCAAATCTTTTCTTGAGCCAGCGAGAAGTCCAGCAACGCATCGATATAATCTTCCAGCGATAGCTGTCGCAAGGATTCCAGGCGTCCATATGGTGGATCCGTGATCGTGACGTTGTCCTTGTTTTCAGCCTCGAACGAGTCCCGAAACGGCCGCTGGAAGATGCTGGAATGGATCACGTGGTACCCGGCTGGAGCTCCCTTGCTGAAATGCTTCAAGTTTTTCATGCACCCTGTAACCGACCCGTAGATGATGTCCAAGCCGATCGAGGGGATGCCGCGCACCAGGGCTTCGATGAGGATGCCGCCCGAGCCGCAGAATGGATCGACGAGCAGTCCGTGCCGCGCCGGGTGGCACGAGTTGACCATGAGCGACGTGAGCGGCGGGTTCATGGTGCCGATCTCGAACACGGGCCGGTGCTTGGCGATGCGATCGTCGAAATTTCTCGTGTAATAGCGCGTCCCTTTGAAAGAAACGATGAAGATGAGGCAATCCTGGTCTTCCCGGGAACGCGTGATGATCACCCGTATCATTATCTCCGGGTGCTGGAGATCGACGCGGAGGCCGGCACGGTTCATGACAACGGGTGCGATGGCTTCTTTCATGGCATCGTCGGCATTTGGCGGCAACGGGATCGCGTGAATGACGTTGTCGACGGCGAACGATGCTCCCGCGTTCCGCAATTCCCGTGCCACGCTGGTGAATTCGACGGACGTGGCCAGGTTATCATTGAACTCTTGCATGGCGCCGGCAATGCTGCCTTTCGTGGACGTGAATCGGTAATCGGGCGTGCCGGCGTAGTGGATGGATATCGATCGCTGCAAGAAGGAGGTAAAACTCTCGTCGAACGCGGGAACGCTGGTCTCAACGACGCGGAAAAGGGCGTACCGGAGGTTTGCCTTGAAGCCCGGGAAATACGCTTCAATCAACGAGGCTTGTTCCCGGAGCGCGAAGGACGGCTCGTCGGTGATCTCGAGGGTCCGCCGCGTGGTGTTGAGATTCTGGCCCGTGATGAAAAAAATGAGATTGGATTGCATTGCTGGTCCATTCACGGCTTTTTGAAGTGGTCGGCGATGAGCGGAGCGACGGATACGATGGACATGGGCGAGTTCACGGCGTTCGTCGCGATGATCTCGCAGCCGATACTGCCCATCTTGAACACCGCATTCCCGATCAACAAGGCATGGGAGCAGAGCGCGAACAACTTCTTCGCCCCGCCTTTCTTCGCGATCTTCAAGGCTGTGGCCATGGTACCGCCGGTCGCGATGATATCATCCGCGATAGCGACATCGCGACCATCCAGCTTGACGTCGCCTTGCATCTCGATCTCGCCGGTGATGCGATCCCGGGTCTTGTCAAACAATACGAGCTCGGCGCCGATCAATTTCGCGAATTGGGCGCTGCGATCCCGCGACCCCTTGTCTGGCGAGATCACGACGGGTTTCGTGAGTTTCCGTGATTTCAGGTTCTCAGCGAGCAGCGGTATGGGATCGAGGCTGTGCGCGGGGATTTTCATGTCCGCGAAGACCTCCGGGGCATGGATGTCGATCGTGATGAACTCGGTCGCGCCGGCGCTCTCGATGAGTTGCAAGATGAGCTTGGCAGAGATGGCCTCGCCCGGGCGGAATACCTTGTCTTGGCGGGAATACGCGAGATACGGGACGACCACGGGAATTTTCGACGCGCCGACGCGCTTCGCGATCGAGATGAGATAGAGCAATTCCCATAGATGATCGTTTTGCGGATAATCGGCGGTCTGGATGATGATCATCTCGGAATCCTTGAAAATGGAATCGTCCTCGACGTTCAGCCTGACATAATTCTCGCCGTCGGGAAATTTCTTGTATTCGGTCTCTATGACGGGGACTTTCAAGAGATTGGCGACTTGCACGGCCAAACCCTGGGATGCAGGTCCCGCGATGACATATTTGCTTGCCATGGTGTATCATCACGTGGTGAATACGTAACTTTACTCGGCAGTTGATTTAAGGATTGTAACGGGGGAAAGCGCGTGGCTCACGCGGATGGCACGAATTTCGCGAAGATGGCCGCGAAATGGTCCTTGACATCCGGCGTGACCTTGACCATAACCGCTCCAGCGCGGATGGGAGGGGTAACATCGGTGACCGGTGGCTGCCCGTAGGCGACGATCGCGTTGTCCGGGGCGAACAAGACGAGCGGGATGAGCAGCAAGTCCTCCTCGCCACCCGTGACCTCGATGATGATTCGCTTCCGGGCCCCGACCGCGGCCTTGATGCCATCCCACGCGGCCCGCGAGACCGCGCCCGTGACGTTCGGGACTTGCCGGCGCTCGTAAGATTCGGGAAAAACCGTCCCGTATCCCTGGCGGCACGTCTTCCCGTCGATGACCACGATATCGGGGAAAAAGTCGGTCTTAACCAGGTTCTTTGAAATGACGTCGCCGCATCCCGCCAAGAACGGTGGGTTGATCTTGTGCAAGTACTTGTTGACGAGGGGGAGGGTCTCGGCCTCCGTGCCGGCGATCAAGTCGCCGTGCAGCTTCGCGAGCTCGGGGCGGAGTTCCTTGGTCGCCGCGAGGATGTCGATGCCCGGAGGAAAAAACAACGCTGTCAGCCGGTCGGTTTCCGGCACGGCAGGAGCGTGCTTGGATCGTTTCGGCACCCGGAACGGGGACCTCTTGAAGGTCTTCTTGAAGAAGATGGCGAACACGACGAGCAAGCATACCAACGGAACGATGTAGAGCGATATGAGCACGGGAATGCCGTCGTAGTAGAGATATTCCCCGAGAACAACAACAGAAATCATATCGAACGCAGCATACCCGGCAACGATCAGAGCCAAGACTTGCACTTTCAAGACCTTTTCCTTCGGAATTGCCATCGCGTCGAAATCTTTTTCCACGGACTTCACCTTCGATTGTCTCATCGAACGCGGCGTAGAAAAAACAATCGGTTCCGACATTATAGCAAAATTGCCCGCCCGACTCACGCCGAAACATTAAAATTGTTATTTTCATTTAAATGCTCAATCGTATAAAAAAAAGGCTCTGTCGATGGATATAACCGTAAAAACTGTTACTCAAAACCCCTTATTGAAACGGAAGGAGATTTCATTCCTGGTGAATCAGCAAGGGGGGGCGCCGGATCGCGTGGCCGTGAAAGAAAAGATTGCTGCTTTGCACAACGCGAAATTCGAATTGACCTTTGTCCGGAAACTCGCTGGTCGTTTTGGTAAGACCGAGCTCGTCGGAACGGCAATGATCTACGATGACGAGGAATCTGCCAAGATCGAACCCACTTATGTCAAGATTCGGAACTTGGCGAAGGACAAGCGGGACGAGGCGAGGAAAGCCAGCAAGAAACCAAGAAAGAAGAAGAAAAAGGAGTGAACATAAATCATGGCAAAAAAACCTGAAGCTGGCGGAGACAAAGACAAGAAGCCTGAAGCAGCGGCTGGTGGAGACAAAGACAAGAAGCCCGCAGCAGCTAGCGAGGCTAAACCCGCAGCAGCGAAGCCCGCGGCGGGGAAACCTTCGGGTGGTAAGCCCGGCGCGAAAGGCGCGGCGGCTCCTGCAAAGAAAGTCAAGAAAAAGGCAGCTCCGAAAAAATTATACGCGGTGGCCGGCGGCAAGATAAGCCGGACGAAGACCGAATGCCCGCGGTGCGGAACCGGATTTTTCATGGCAGTGCATTACAATCGCAAGACGTGCGGCGCGTGCTCATTCACGCAATTCACCGACAAGGATGGAAACATTCGCGGCATCGGGGCTCCGCAAGGTGGGGGACCCGGCGGCGTGATGCGCCATTCCCGTCGCATTGGTCGGGAACAGCCTCGCGGCGGGGCTGGTGGCCCCGGCGATGACGAGGAAAAGTAACCGTATTCTCTTTTTCACTTCCCGAAATCTTATTTTCCAGCACAACCATTTTCACCTGGTCTAGCATGACGCTATGCCTTGGCTTGGAATCGACTGCCCACACGTTTTCTGCTGGCGTGGTAGATGATTCCGGAAATATCTTGAGCGTGGTGAATGATACCTACGTCCCGCAAGAAGGTGGCCTCCACCCGCTCAAGACGTCCCTTCATCACGTCGAGTGCTTTCAAGACGTGATACGCAAAGCGCTCGAAACGGCGAAGACGCCGCTGGAGTCGATCGAACTTATTTCCTTCTCTCAAGGCCCTGGCCTTGGGCCGTGCTTGCGCGTGGGCTGCACGGTCGCGCGGGCATTGCACGTTTTTTTGGATGTGCCCGTCGTCGGCGTCAACCACTGCGTTGCGCACATCGAGATCGGGCGGCTGGCATGCAAGGTAGAGGATCCATTGACGCTGTACGTGAGCGGCGGGAACACGATCGTGTCGGCCTTCGACTGCGGTCGCTATCAGATCTTTGGTGAAACGCTCGACATCGCCCTCGGGAACATGCTCGACACGTTTGCGCGTGAAGCCGGCCTGCAGCATCCCGGTGGCCCTAAGATCGAGGCGCTTGCCCGGCAATCCTCGAACTACATCGATTTACCTTACACGGTCAAGGGGATGGACCTGGCATTGACCGGATTGCTTACTTCCGCGACGCACGCGCTCAAGACGCATCCCCTGGCAGACGTTGCCTTCTCGATGCAAGAAACCGCGTTCTCGATGGTCGCCGAGGTCACGGAGCGGGCGCTTGCCCACACGGAGAAGCAAAACGTGCTGCTCACCGGCGGGGTCGCGGCAAACACGCGCTTGCGGGACATGATCCGGTCCATCTCGGAAGACCACGGCGCTGCCTTCCACGCGGTGCCGAAAGAACTCGCCGGCGACAATGGTGCCATGATCGCGTGGACGGGCTTGCTGCAGTTCAAGCAAAAGGGCGGGCTGGCGCTGGAAGACACGGGCGTGATCCCGAAGTGGCGGCTCGACCAGGTGCCGATCCCGTGGAGGACGTGATGCGGATCATGCAGAACGATGCTACTCGTGGTAATGCCCTGCCCGCGGGCGAGCTCATCAGGAAGGGAGCGGAAGCCGTGCTCGTGAAGGGCACGTGGCTCGGGCAGGAAGCGCTGTACAAGGTGCGCCTCCCGAAAGCTTATCGCATCCCCCAGATCGACGCGAAGCTGCGGATCGAGCGCACGGTCGCGGAAGCGCGGATCCTCGGAGCGCTGCTGGAGGCCGGCATTCCCGTACCGGGCTTGCTCGACGTGGACGCGAAGGGCGGCATCATCGTCATGGAATTCATCCACGGCCAACGTATCAAGGACATGGTGGGTGCCTTGCACGGCAAGCTCGGGCCGATTTTCGAGAAAGTCGGTTACCTCGTCGCGGCGATCCACGAGCTTAACATCATCCACGGCGACCTGACCACGTCAAATATCATCTATGAGAGCAAGCCGGATAGCGAGGACATTTCGTTCACGTTCATCGATTTTGGGCTTGCACGCCACACTACGGGCATCGAGGACAAAAGCGTGGACATTCACTTGTTCAAGCGGGTCATCACGTCAACGCACGCGAGTATGTACGATGCTATGTACCCGCCATTCATGGTGGGATACAAGAAGTTTCTCGAAGAACAAGGCAGAGCGGCTGATTTTACCAAGATTTCCCGCCGGCTCGACCAGATCGAGACCCGCGGGCGATACATCGAAAAAAGCGAGAGAAAGTAGGATTCCTCCGGTTATGCGGAGCCGAACGGGTTTATCTCCAGGTCGACGAGGCACAGGTTGATCGCCCGATCGGCCGCGGAGTACGTCGTGAAATGCAGGTACCGGCCACGCGGGCTCCAGCCTGGATGCGGGTGACCTGGAGCGGGTACGAGGCGAGCTTCTCCATCGACGCCCATGACGGGTCTTGCCACTCGGATTTCGACAAGCACACGTTGAACATTCGTCCCTTGGCACCATCCGCGAGCTCGATCAGCCAGATGCCCGAGTCCCGCCACATGGTGTCGGCGGCCAGCATGGGCCGGGCCGGGTTGGCTGAAACGTGCCAAAAGTTAGGGCCTTTGGCCGCACACCACGACTCCTCCCGGCCGAATTCGCCATCGATCGATACTACCTTCACCTGGTTGCGCCGCACGACGAAGCAGAGGTGCTTTCCGTCCGGGAGCCATGATTCGTGGCCGACGCGCTCGAATTTATGCAACGGGCTTCGTTTTTGCTTGTACAATGGTCTTAATTCCTTGGTTTCGACGTCCAGCAGCCACATGCGCTGCGGGGCATCGTCGCCGAGCTGGCTGCGAAGGGTCTTGTTGAGCTGGAGGAGCCGGGGATTGCCAGGAGCCAGCATCTGGTGGTCGAAAAACGTGGCTTGCTCGTCGTCCATAGAAAAGAAGGGCGCGACCGTGCCCTTGGCGATGGAGCCAACGAGCAGGTTGGACGGGACGAGGGCAGGCCGCACGTACGTGCACATGTAAAACGTGTCGTTGTCCGGCGCGACGTCGATGATGGACGGCGAGAACCCGGCATAGTGCTGGGGGGATCTTGCCACGATGCGATCCTCCAGGCTCGCTAAGTCGACCAGGTGGAACTCATCGTGCCGCGCACCGCCGATGTAGACGATCGACCGATCATCGGGCGTGATGGCCCACCCGTAAACGAACACGTTTGCGTCCCGGGTGAGCCGCTCGATCTCGCCATTATCGATGTTGATGATATGGAGATCCATGTTTCGGTTCCTGTTCGACACGAAAAAGAGCCGCTTCTCATCCCGTGTCCAGCTGCGGTGGGTGAAATACTGGCAGATGTTGAGATCGCCCTTGGTCGTGAGCTGGCGCACGGGATACTCGGCATGCAGCGTGAGGTCGGGGCGCTCCTTCCATTCCGCTTGCGCGGGTTCGGGGCCCATCATTGTCTTCGATTGCTATCACGCAGTTCCACGTTAAAAAGCCATGGTGGCGAATACCCTCCGTGGAAAACCTGAAACGTGGTGGTTATTCCATCGAAAAAAATAAACGAAAATAGACAAATCAATCAAACGTGTTTAGCCTTGCGGGTGGTTTTCATCGCGACGAGCACGACCGGCACGGCGATAGCAACCAGGATGATCGGGACCGGAAAGCTGGAAATTCCAGGTCCTGCCGTCACGCAGACGATGCCCCAGTCAGTTTCGAAGGTGGTGTAGTTGTACACGTCCCACGCGAACATCTGGCCTTCGACGTGATATATCGTGTATGCCCGGATAGACCATTGTGCCATCGGTAATATGCCGGGGATGGAACTGATGCTGGACTTTCCAAAGATCCACGTGAGCGATGTGCTCGCGTTCTTGACGCAGTTGTTTACTGCTGACGAGCCATTATTCCACCAGAGGCTGCCATTCCACGTTATGGGTGGCATTGGTGATAGTCCGAGTGTCACAAAAAATTGACTCAGTTCGATTGTCGAACCATTCACGTCAAATTCGATTTTCACTTGGACCTCGTCGCTCAATATTTTCGCGGTGTCTATTGCACCCCACATCTCGATCGTGACATTGTAATCCGTGGTATCTTCATTCCACGAGATCGATTTGATGTCGATGAAGGGTAAAGTTGACAAGTTTCCACAAGTGACATTTATCGACTCCTGTACTCCAGAAACATATGGCCCCCCTTTCACGTCGTTCTGAGGGTCATCCAAAGTAACTGCAGATGCAGAACCGGCAATTTGGATGAATGCAATGGCCGAGAGCAAGATTATCAAGGTTATGGGTGCAATCATTGCCGATGTTTTTTTTCCATTTGCTTTCATATTTTTCCCCAGTATCGTGTGGTTTCGCTTCCACGATGTATTATGCATCCCTTATGCCTTTAAAGGTAAATGTAAAATAGTAAGTGAAAAATGGAAGAGAGAAATGCAATGCCCGTCGCTGCGCTGTTTCGGAATTGTCAGAGGGAAAAATCCGGGCGGAAATGATGCCATCATCAACGATAATCTCGTGCTTTCCATTTGCTCCAATCCCTGCTTTATAAGGAAAAACAAGCTGGCGTGCAACCGAATGGTGAGATGGCGGGTGCTGCAAGAATGGCAGCATCGATCGAGGGGCGAGCATTTAATACCCGGCACTGCAATGACCTCAACAAATGGAGGCGAACCGAGTGAAGCCGAGGCGATGTGCCACGTGCTTGGTGCTGCTGGCGTGCGTGCTGGCCGGCAAGCGATTTGGACATTCTACCACAGCTAATAGTGCAAGGGATAATTCAACAGCTAGGGGGATATGGTATCTGCGAGGATTTAAGCATACTAGCGAATATTAACAATCTCGAAATCGATTCTGACCGAATAAGACAAGTCGGGGAATATTTATACTTCGAGATACATCACCCCTTAAATAAAAGACTAAGCTTGTTATGCCGGGTCAATATTAATTCGATGACGGCGATCCGCGATGGTGTTGAGGTCTTTTGGGAATTTGATGAGAATGGCCCCACGAGACCTAGCGCATTGTCTTCAATTGCTATCTCGCAGCTCCACGTTAAAAAGTCGTGCTTGCCCGTGGGTGATTGACTAGCTTTCGTTCTCGAGTCCCTTGCCGCAAGTCGGGCAGAATTTTGGCACTTCGCCAGGTTTTGATTCCCATTTTAAACCGCAATGGGAGCAGCACATGACCACGTAGGATGCTTCATCGAGGGCTTTAAGCATCGTGGATGGCGCTTCATAGCTCGCTGTCGTGTCGTGTGCATCCTTCTTGATCCGCGCGAGGATTCTTGATTTGAGCATTTTTTCCACGGCCTTTCCTATGCCCCACAAGATCGCGGAAAATCCGAAGGCGAGGAGGATTGATGCCAGAAGCAAAGGAATTGGAATGATGTGTTGCCCGTGATCCGTGTACACCCCGAGTAAACCGCTAATAACAAGCCATATAAACGCGCAGTATGGCACTTGCAGGTTTGCTGCCACGCTAAGCCCGGTTTTCTCGGATCTCCGCAGCGTTTCATAATCCGAAGGACAAACACCATGTTTTTGACATTTCTTGCACAACAATTTCCCACAGAAATTGCAACTGCGCTTGTATGCTTCATTGTACTGGAGTTTCCCGCAGTTCTCGCATTTATATATGTAACGCGTGGAGGGCTGGCGCGGCATTATTTGATATGGGCGTGTCATTTTATAAGGTTATTTTTCAACGGACGCGTCATCGTATTCCAAGTTCCACCATCGCAATGATGAATAAAGAATCGAATGTTTCCGGCGAATCCCGAGAATTATGCCTTTGAAACCAGCATAGCCATTACATGTCGGTTATGGAGGTAAAAAAAAGGAATATGTCTATTTTTTTTCCGGAATGGGATCTGTGACAGGGGCGTACTTTTTCCAGTTCGTGATGGCGATCAGGAGGATGATGACGACCGATAGACCCATGATGATCCAAACACCTCCTGTATAAGTTAAAACCTCATAAGCCACGGTCAACAAATATTTCAAGCCAACGAGGATCGCGCCAAGCAAGATTGAAAACAAGATAAATCTTGCCACGATCTCCTTCTCGCGCTTGTTGGGATCACCCATGATCAATTCATGGAAACCTATCTTCTTGCTGAAGATAAGCACGAGATAGATTAAGACGAATGTTATCAGCACATACGCTCCCGCCTCGTAACTGAACGTCCTGACGGCGAGATTGAACGGTATCTCAACACCAAGTCCATCTTTTGGCGGGAAAAAATGTCCGAGAGCGAGTGTGTCGGCCATGAACAGGATCCACGTGAATGTATTCCCGAAAAGCCGGTCATCCGGGTGGATAAACGTCTTTGTTTGAAAGGTGGCGATAACCGAAAGTAACACCAGCACGACTAACATAACCACCGAGATGATGTACATGATTCGCACGATGGGCTGGACTGCCTCGATGTACTGAAATAAAATCGCGATTATTAATATGACCAGCGCCCCACCGCCTACGATCCCTTGAATCAAAACCAACCTCATGTTTGGCATGATTTTTGCACCATTTGATCCGATACTGGATGGATTGTGAATTGATAGATTCATCTATACGTTTTAACTTAATTATATTGTAATGGTAAAAACTTATTGTCCTTGCCCATTCTAGAATGCAACCATGACTTGATGGACGGCGAATCCCGATGGAGCGACCGATGAAAGACACGACACCTGAGATCAAGTGCCCGGAATGCGGCCTGGTCGTGAAATTGACCACGCAAGCGCTGGAAAAATGTCCCGTGTGCGGTGCGAAGCTTCCAAGCGTGCCAGGTCTCAAAAAGCAGGGTACCGTGATACAATCCACGTCAATTTCACTGGAGGATGCACTGTTCAAGAGCCCGAGGAGCAAGGAATCGTGGGCACCTCGGGAATTCTTGAACATCGCCGTTCTGACCTTTTTCGTCACGACCATGGTGCGTTATGTCGTGCTCATCGGCTGGGTGGGAGACAGCGGCACGATCACGTTCGACCCTGCACTCGCAATCGCGACATACTTAATTGGGTTGCTTACCGGCATCATCCCGATCATTTACACGTGGCGTGGCAAGATGCCGTTGGCGAAGCTTGGCTTAAAAAAGTTGACAGCTCGCCAGTGGCTAGACACGTTGTTCTTGGGCGTGATCTGTGGGTTCGGGCTGTTTTTTTTCGATGCGGTAAGCACGCTGGTGAACCGTGCCATCTTCGAAGCGACCGGCTGGGAGATGTTCAACATCAACGAAGATTTTCTCGCGTTTTTTACCGCGAACATGTGGAACCGGGTCTCTATCATCGTACCATACGGCGCGGCGCAGATACTCGCGGAATTTTTTTACCGCGGCACGATTGCGAGCGGCTTCGTGCAGCGATACCAGAAAAAGAAAGAACTGGCAAGCAACGTGGTCGTGAAGGCGAAAGCCTGGGTCGTATCCGTGATGCTCTGCACGCTCTTCGAGTTTGCGATGTCGTTTGACTTATCGGCGATCCTGCTCGCCTTTATGGTGCACGCGGCACTCGGCATCATATTCATCATCACGGGCAACCTGGAATCGTGCCTGATAGCCCAGGCCACGTACATCTTGATTATGCTGCTGTTGTAAACCAGTTCCTTTTTCTGCATAAAAATGTCTTGCAATCACGGTTAATTCAACGTGACGTCGATGTAACCCTTGATGAGCCGAGCCGGGATCATGGAAAAAAAGCTGTTGGGCTGGTGGTTCGATTTGAGGAAGATATTGTTTGCCAGCATATCGGCCAGGATGTCGTTGAATTCCTCTCCCCGCGGTTCCATCTCCAGGCTCTCGCACGACAAGTTGAACACGTCCTGGAGCTCCGCCTTCGTGATGTAGAAGCGTCCCGACGTTTCGTGGTGCCCGATGACGTTATCGAGGAAGATGACCTTCTGGATAGAGGCATTGGCGAAAAATTCCGCAAGTTCGAGCTCGTTGTAGGAGATCTCGGGGAGGGCGTTTTTCACCGATTCCTGCAGCACGTTGAGGGAGATCTCGTCGACGGTTCCCGATTGCACGCGCGGGTATAAGTGTTTCATAACGGCGATGCAGGGGCCAGGCCTGGCGCTATCAAACGCGACGACGGCATCCGTGATGAACTTGCTCGCGCTGGAATTCAAGCCAGGGAAAGCAGCGCGTGCCCGCTGGTCGACGATCTCGTTGAGATCGGCGATGTTGTAGACGTCCAGGTCCATGCTCATGTCCAGGTTGTCGATGAAAAAGTTGTTATGCCGCATGCTCGTCGCCATGAGCAAGTTCAAGCCGAGTCCCTTCAAGTTCGAGGCGAGCTTGTTAAAAAATTTCAGCGGCACGCATTCCACGTTGTTGAAAAAGAGGTTGTAGGCGGTACGCTTCGATTGCTTGCGCAAGAAACCGGCAATTGCGTCCCAGGTCCTTGCTGTATCGTGGGCATCGACCGTGGCCGCGTCGATGTCCAGCTTGG
>JAUQYW010000203.1 GCA_030587525.1 Candidatus Sigynarchaeota archaeon
ATCCGCGAGCTTGCCTGCGCTGAGCTGAGAGCTTGCCCATTCTTTCATTCTTTCGAGGCGCTGCGAATCGCCATCAACGAACCCGCGCTCGCTCTCGATCGCTTTACGCAGATTGCTCCAGCAGAGATAATTCCCCCTACCTTTGAGCACGGCATAAGTAAGAGAGGCGCCGCTCAGAGCATTACTCAAAAACGGAAGATCACGATCGACGAGCTGCTCTTGCAAGGCGATATTGCTCGTAACGATGAGCGCTCGCTCTCCAGATTTATCCGGCCTATCAGCTGAGCGCAGCGCAATCGGCACGCCATAGCCGAATGATTTTCCGACTCCTGCTGGTACTTCTGCGATCAGCAAGCGGCCCGCCTCGAAAGATCGCTCCACTGCCGATGCGAAAACGAGCTGTCCCTCTCGTGGCTTGTACCCATCCATCATCCGAGCAAGCGCACCACCGTCTGCGAATACATCCTCAACAGATTTCGCGCTCATGAAATCCTCATTTGGTTGTGCTTCCAAAGACACGCACTGATTCAACGACACAGCCATGCTCCCAGCTTGATCAATGCATCGGGATCAATAACAAATAAATGCCTTCGATTTATATCGTTTATCAAGTTATCGATCGACGGATAAATTTCAATTAAGCAAGCATCCTCGCCAACGATCTCATTTTTGATGCGATATAAAACATCAAACTGTGAAACGATCGGTTTTCCATCACAACGCTCAACTTCGAAATGCTTTCCATCAAATCTAGTTTGGTAAATTACACGCATCTCTCTGCCTCCTTATCCCACTTAATACTGTCGAGACGAACATGCCAGTGTTTCATCTCCCTATCTCCTGCCATCGCCTTCGGGGTCGGGGCGACATACATCGTGTAAATACTGCTCGATCGCATCGCCCGAATAGCCGAGTAACACCCCAATGATTGCGTGTTCCTCTTCGCCTCCGTATTGCCGTGCTCGATCGAGCAACTCGAACACCCACTGGTATTCTCGAAACCTGTATTTCGACCACGCTCTCGTCGCCCACGGCACGCACCAAAACTCCATGATGCCGAGCCATCCTTGCGGCTTCTGCTT
>JAUQYW010000204.1 GCA_030587525.1 Candidatus Sigynarchaeota archaeon
TGTCAAGTGAATGAATAATGATATTCATCGTGACATCCATGGCCGACATCACCAAATACACCTGGGAGCAGTTGAAAGCCGAATTCTCGTTCGTGGCAGACGTGTTCGAGCAACCCGCCGCGATAGATTCCTTCGTTAAATTCTACACGGGCAAGGAAGGCCGCGAGATGCTCCGCGGGCTACGGCAAGAATGGACCGAGGCCCAGTACGATCGCGTTTACATGGCGGGCATGGGCTCCTCGTCGTTTGCCGGGCACCTGGCCTGGATGATATTCACGGAACACGGGATTCCTTGCAACCTCATCGATGCGGGCGAATTGCTATATTATGGCCTAAACATCGAAAATCCACAAACGCCTCTCGTTAATCACAAAACTTTATTCATCTTGATCAGCCAGAGCGGGGAATCTGCAGAAGTTGCCAAGCTGGTCGAGGAAATCACGTCAAGCCGTGGCAAAGCTGGCGTATGGGGAGTCACGAATACGGAAGGGAGTTCTCTCGCGAAAAAGGCCGGCCGGGCACTGTTCTTGAAAGCAGGCGAGGAACGTTCGGTCACGGCAAAGACATATTGCAACACGTTGTTGATGATGTATATCCTTCCCCGGGTCATTATGGCATCATCGGATGCCGATGCCGGCGAGTTCCTGGACACTTTTCTCGACGAAGCCCGGGACTTGATCGCCGATCTCGAGCATTTGCTGTCCAAGCAACAAGATCTCGGTGACAAGATCGTAGCCTTTTTCGGGAAAGACACGAAACACGTGGAAATCATTGCCCGGGGAACATCCATGGCCACCGCGCAGCAAGCCGCGTTGAACATCAAGGAAACTGACAAGATAAGTGCCGAGGCGATATCCGGGGGGCAATTCAGACACGGTCCCATCGAGATCGTCACGAAAGACTTTCGATCTATGATCTTGAGTTCGGACGATGACACACGGGATCTCGCGGAGGACATCGCCTGGAACATCGCGCATCGATGGGGCGGCGGGAAAGTCCTCTATATCACGAACCGGAAATCGGAGCGGCTCGAAGGCGAGCCACGGGTCTTGCCCGTCGTGCACGGCATCTCGAATCCCTTCCTCGCCACGATTATGGAGATTGCCGTGATCCAGCTGTTCATGATCAAGCTCGCCGTGGCAAACAACATCGGCCCTGGCGTTTTCAAGTACACATCGAAGGTAACGAAAGAAGGATAGATTCTCGTTGCCGCGATTAACGGGAGACAGGTGAAGCAAACGTGAAAATCGGCGTTTCGAGCATGTTTTTTGGCGACATGGATATGGCCGAGTTTTTTGACATGCTTTCCGGCAATCCCGGTGTGAAGCTGGTCGACTTGTGGTATGACACCCCCTTCTACCTACTAGAGGATGATGCCCGTCGGAAGGACATCGTGGCGATCGCGCGGAAACGGCTCCTGGAACTTGGAGTCGAGGTCGTAACGCACGCCACGGCGTTTGACGTGAACCCGATCGCGTATTCCCCTGCTGCTCAGCGGCTCACGCTGGATGAATCGAAAAAATCACTTGTATTCGCAAACCAAGCCGGCGCTCGGCTCGTCACGCTGCACGGAGGGTTCAGTAGCTTCATAGATCGCGTTTCCCGGTTCGATCTCGTCTTGCTCGAGCGGTTCATCAACGAATTGATCGAATATATCAAGGATCAAAAATTAGACATTATGCTGTGCATTGAAAACGATGCGGCATCTGATACCATGAGCAGGCCTTTCGAGGCACTCAACATCTTGAATGATATGCTCGACAAGCACCCCGCACTGGGTTGCACGGTCGATTTGGCCCATGTGCTCAAGACGACCATCATGGAGGAAACCTGTCGCGTGCGAGAACAGCGCCTCGATTGCAAGCATCTCCCCGCGTTCGCGAAGCGCTATGCCGATCGCATTAAGGTCCTCCATTTCAGCAGCCCGACCAAGTACCGGACTCACGGACGGGTTGATCTGTCCGGATCAAGCATCTTTTTTGACACCTTGCAGTCGATCAAGCAAAGCGTGGATCTGGATAAAATGGCATGCATTTTCGAGTACGCCCTCGAGGACTTTGATAGCCCTGCAACAGCAATGGCAGCGATCGCTGCCGACGCGAGCACTCTTGCGAAAAAATTAAGGTGAATGAACCATGGATCAGAAAACAGTTACCAAGCGACTTGGACAGATAGATGGCCTCGTCTTGTCAAACCCGTGGTTCGGCGTGGGAGGCCTCGAGCGAGTCTACCTCGCCATCACGAGCGTGAAAACAAATGCGTGCATCGTCGCTGCGAAGAATTTTCATGATGCGACCTCGTTCAAGTTTTATTTCGGCGAACACAAGCCATTCCCGCGCGTATTCGACATTGATCTGTTCGTCGACGGGGAATCCCCGTATGTCCACATGTGTATGAACGCGGCACTGCGCAACTACTTCGTGAATAACGAGTACAAGATGGCGATCCATGTGACGAACCACTGGGGATTATTTTTCGAAGACCCCAGTAAATGCCAGAGAAAACTCGTTTATTTCCAACCCGGCGTGTGGGAGATGGAACAGGTCGCGAAAAATGACGTACTACGGCGCCTCTACCGGGACGCGCTGCAAGAATCCGAGGTGCTCGCGAATTCCACGTTTATGAAGGATTTCTTAAAGGAACGGTTCGGTTGCGATGCAAAGGTGCTGTACCCGTGTACAGACACGCTCTTTTTCTCGAATCAAGATATGAATAACGCCAAGGAATATGATGTGATGATATTTTCGCGGCTGAACGCGGGTAAGCAATTCACCGCGGCGATCGACCTTTTTGCAGAGATCGCGAAGAAGCGGCCGGCGACCCGGTTCTTGATTGCAGGGGCTATCAGGCGAGAGGACATCTCGTTCCTGGACGAGCTGAAGGCCATCGCAGCCCGCCGCGGTCTGACAAACTCGATCACGT
Source organism: Candidatus Sigynarchaeota archaeon (assembly GCA_030587525.1). Lineage (GTDB taxonomy): Archaea > Asgardarchaeota > Lokiarchaeia > Sigyniarchaeales > Sigyniarchaeaceae > Sigyniarchaeum > Sigyniarchaeum tengchongense. The sequence goes on from JAUQYW010000204.1 coordinate 2,923, forward strand.
TCGTGCCTAATCCGTCGCTCCAGGATTTAAAAGGGTTGTACGCTAGATCGAGATTGCTTGCCTTTCTCCCGAAAAACGAGCCGCTCGGGCTCGTGCCCGTCGAAGCGATGGTTGCCGGCGTGCCCGTCGTCGCTTTTAAATCCGGCGGCGCCGCCGAGACTGTGATCCACGGCAAGACCGGTATGCTCTGCACCGGCGAGGCAGATATTGTGGATGCTATCACTGGCTTGCTGGACGAGCCTGATAAAATACGAGATATGCGCGGGAAAGTAAGCATTGTCTCGGAGAAATTCTCCGAGCACGCCTTCCTCGAGAACTTGCTCCGCATCATCGAGAAATGAGCGGTTCTACCGGGAAGATCCAGCCCCCAATCTCGCGTCCGCCGACGAGAAGCTCATACACCGGGTCCTTCTTGCCGGTCACCGCGATTTCTTCCACGAGGCCGAACGCGACCACGTCCTCGTCGAAGATGAACATGCGGTTGAACTCGCCGACGACTTGCACGGCCGAGATCTTCACCTTATCAAGGAGGCCCTCCCTATCCTTCTTGTCTGCGACGCTGTTAGTTCCCGAGGGTTCGATGGAAATCGCTGGATATATCCCAAGTATTTCGATGTTGCCCAGCTGGAAGTGGCCCGATGGCATATCATCGACCCAGCTCGTGACGTGGCCCGTGATGACGGCGATACCGAGACTTTTCTTCTTGAACCTTCCATAATCGTGAGGATCCGCCGTGTTTGATATCCAGAATCCCAGCCTCGTGCGTTCATCCGATGCGTCGTGGATCGACCCCACGAACCGGCTCTTGACCGCGATGACCGTCTTACCGTTAATCATCTTCATCGCGCGGGGCAGGAAAGACCGAGCATCGCCGCAGCCAGCTTGCCAGCCTTGCCAACCGGGCGGTGGCACCTTCACCTCTATGTCCTGCCGGGTTAAGAGTCCCCCTTCCATGGCGAGAAAATCGTAAAAATGTTCCACGGCACTGTCGTAGAACACCAAATTCAAGTCGGAAAAGTCCTGGTATAAATCATACAAGTATGAGCCGGTGATGCCGAGCTTGTTCTCGTCGAACGCGTTATTCACCTTCCGCAAGAGCGGCGCGAATTTACGAGCGGGACCGGGTATGGCCCCGGCATATTCACGGTATTTTTCCTTGGCATCGTGGTACCGGGCGATCGACGCCCTGGGCAAGCGATACATGGGCACGCCGTGGCACGGATCATCAACCAGGTACTTGTTGAAGCGCGTGAACACGTCCGTGATGTACTCGTGCAAGGGATTCTTGTCGACATCATACAACTTTGTCGCATTGCCCTTCTCGGGCTTGATCAAGTTCCAGTAATACTCGAAGCGACTGTAATGCTGCTCGGTCGCGTGGGATGACCACGTGCCCGCGGGATCGGGGAAATATTTAGGCGCGATGAGCACACTGTCTCCTGGATGCGAATTGTAGATGATCATGGACACGAAGCCGTCGGCATCGGTCACGAAGTCGAGTTTCCGGAAGGATGGACTCGGGTGGTTTGGAAGCATGGTCTCGCGTGACAGAGGTTTTCATGGGCGTTAAAAATTTATGTCTTGATTTTCATCAAAACGACAATGATTACGACGAATGACTTTGAGGCATTGAAGGTATTCCTGGACCAGCTGCACGGCACGCTGTTTACCGAGCATTTCACGACCATTGCAGAGGATGTTCTCGTGGCGCAGATCAGCAGTATGATTAAATTGCTCAACAAGGCTCTTGCCTATTACCACGACGCGCACGATGCCCGGGATCAAGAGCGTATGAGTCCGGTCCTCTGTTATAGCCAAACACTGGTGGCATTGCTCGTGCGTCTCGCGCGCTTCGACCAGAAGGACTTGACGAGGCATAACCAGATCGTCGCCGACATGGAAGGCATGCTGCTGAACAAGGCCGCGCTGATCAGCACGCGGTTCCGCGAGCAAGCCGAGTACCAGCGAAGCATTTCTAAGGACGAGAAGCTCAAGGACATGGTGGAGAAATTCTTGACATCGTGCTCGCGGGAATGAAGATTTAATATCTTATTTCTACCTACGCTGGAAAAACCAATTCTTCGTACGAGTCGAATGTTATCGCCATGGCATGTAATTTTTTCCAGCTCGTGGGATTTCAGTGGGATTCGGTTAATGTCTTGTCTAGATGATTTAAATATATCGCGATGAATATATTTTTCAGCAATTAAAGGTTTACGTGGGTTCCGAAGAGGAAAGAAGAAAAGTTATTCATATATATCGTCGAGAGTAGGATTCCTTCGTTGGGCATCTTGCCGATTTTGAATATACGCTGAAAAAGCACTTCTCATCCTAATCTTCGTTGCGTTTAGCAAAAACGCCCACGTCCTTGAATGATTCAGATGCGCGTGTAACTCGCACCACAAAACTTGCATTTCTCATCCTGTATTTCCCCGCCACAATTGATGCAAGTCGTAACTCTTGTCACGCAATTGAAGACGCATCTTTTACTTCCATCGAGCAGCTTCCAGTATCGCTTGATGCATTCATCGTGGTACCGGTGGCCACAAGCGAGGAGAAGGGCTGTCTCCTTGGACACCTCCTCGCCGCATATCGTGCACGTCTTTGGAGTAGCAACACCTTTCTCCCCCGGTAAGGACTCGGGAATTAGGAACGCGTTTTTGACGGACGCTATTCTTTTCCAGGCATCGAGGGAAGGGTCGTAGTTGAACAGCTGGAGCAGAATCTTCAAGAACCCGTAGAGTTCGCTAACATTCACTTCACGCAGGTCGATCAATCGCGTTATATCCGAGCGGCCGGAAAAAGCGGGGTCAAAGTGCTCCCAGACTAGATCGAAATCACCACTCACGCGGATAAAGAAGAGATCAATTCCGCCCAGCTTCGGATCAACCCCGTATTGCTTTATATCAGAGGCTATGTTCCTCGTCGGCGTGTTGTGCCCGCCGTCCGAGATCAAGATGATGGTTTTTGCATTCTGTTTTGAAGCTCTTGCCAGAGCTTCGGCTATGTTCGTTGAACCGGTGGCCCGGATGTCTTTTAAGGCTTGAAGCACCTGGCTAATATCCTTAGGAGAACGATATTTGGAGGTAGCCGTGTTGAAGAACGAAAGATCGCCGTCGAAGATTTTTTGCGCGATGACCCCGGCGAGCAAGACAGCACCTTGTATCGATTGGGACATGGAGCTCGATTGGTCGCCGATGATGAAGACCGGCGTGCGGAATTCTGGCGTGATCGTGTTCTCAAGCAGCACCTGCGAGGCGTTCATCAATGCTGCTTGAATTTCAGCGGGATAGCTGACGTTTTTATCGAGGTATTTCTTGAGGACCAGCCCGAAATTGAAGGACGCGTCTGATGCAGATGAAATAATACGCCCCGCCAGATTTTTGTTGAGTTTCGGGTTGGATGATACAAGCCTGCTGAGAAAATGCATTAAGTACATGAAAGGAGCCTTTTCAATCGTCACTTCGATGACGTCCTCGGGGATCTCATCCGGAAATATCCGATAGAGCAAGTACTCCCAGGGAACAGGATTCAATCGAAGGAAATCCAATCGCTTGCCAGCGGGAAGGTCCTGGATTTTTTTATACTGTGCTATAAGGGAATCTTTCGGGGCTTCTTCGCCGAAAATGTGACTTTGCCACCATTTCAGCTTGAACTTGTCAGGGCTGGAATGGATCAAATCTATGATGTAATTGGCCGCACCTGCGGACGATATCGCCTGAAGCTCGAGCCAATCACTCGGCTTCGAATATAACCATTCCTGGATGGTCAAGCGCACTCGCTTGTTGATGCCCACACCAGTCACACCCCTTCGCAAGATTCTCAACATTTCGGCAACATCATCCAGGTTTGCTTCCTTTAGCAAGCTCGCGGCGAAATTTCCATCCCGGACAACGAAAGCGGCCGCTAGCAAGGGCGGCAAGACCTTGCGAATATCCAAGAGCCTGCTCTCTATGAAGAACGTCGCCATCAACTTGAATTCCTCCCCTTTCTCCCCCGTGAATTCAGCTATGAGCCGTTCCGCATCACCCGTGAACTTTTTTAACCATTCGACTGCCATATATTTTCTCGACCGCATTTTCAGTATCTTGGTTAAAGATCCTCCAAGGTCTTAGCATTATTAATTTTATTGGAGGTTAGAATCGATAAAAGCATCAATCCCAGTCTGTAATAGATCTGAAAGTTATCGGCAAAACCCCCGTAATGTCAGTCTGTGGAAATTCAACGGGATACCGTGAGAAAATTATTTAAAACAACAAATGAAGATCTATCAACATTCACAAGATCATCAGTGAGATGATCATTTAGGAAAATGTTTAAGATTTTCGAAGTATTAGGAAAAATGTTAAAAATTTTCGAAGCGTGATGGTCAATGAAACCAGTAAATGAGCAAATCGAAACTCTCAAGGAGAGTTTTCAAGTCGAGGATGCTGGGCCGAACCATGTTAAGGTATACATGTTCGCGAGCAACGATTTGAATTTCGAACTCGATATCGACATGTCGCCCATCAGCCAGGGCAAGAAACCCAAGATCGGCTTTGAAAAATCGATCAAGGACATCCTCGGGAACATCAACAACTCGCTGAGCACGATGTCGAGCTGGAACGACGAGAGCGAGATCGTGAACGTGCTCTACGAGCTCGAGGACAAATTAATGGAAGCAACGACCGCGAAGTTCACGGTAATGGATGAAATATACGTGTTGGTTGGTAATTACGGCCCACGTGCAACGTTCGAAGGGAAGATTGCCAAGGTCAAGCTCATCGATCTCAGGAAGAACGAGTACCTGGTCACGATCGACGCCGGTGAATATCCTAAGCTCAAGGTCACTTTCCCTGAAAAGCTTTCCGAAAAGATCGGTGATCCCGATGATCTCCGCTTTGTCGAAAAATGGGCGGGTCACTTGTTCGAGCTCGTCGGGGAGCTCGAATATCGATTGGATCTCTACGAGCGCATCAACTTCGAGTCGCAGGTCCTCCTAAAATTCTCCGAATTCGTCAACAAGGAATCCATGTCCTTCAATCCCGCCACGGGCTACATCTCCGGCGACCTGGAGAACGGCAACGAGCGCTTGGAACTCGACCTGGACTACATGAACGGCTACCCGGACGTGATGCCTCGCGCCATCGTGAACATCCGGCCAGATAACCCCGCGAAGCAGTCGAAGATCAACGAGATCATCGAGGATGCGACGGAGAAATGGGCGGTCAACCACATCTTCATGATGACGCTGGACAAGATCGTCCAAGCCGTCTGGGGAAAGCGCCTGTCGCGTGATCTCAAGCAGAACAAACCTATCGCAGGCGATTTGTACAAGTGCCCCGAATGTGGTAACGAGTATCTCAAGAGCAGCAAGGACAAGGACGCTGATAAGTTCCGTTGCGATACCTGCTTTTTCGGGAACGTCAAGCGCAAGACCGAGAAGCTCATCGATGATCTCCTCGGGAAATTCGCAGGCGATGGCGGTGCGGGCGGCGGTGCTGCGCCGGGACCCATGCCGGATCTCGATGACGACTCGATCTAGTCTTTTTTCTATTCCCCTTTTTACATTACATACCTTTTTCTAGCTATTCGTTACAATTCGCGACCTGAAGAACAGCCACGCATTTATGGTCGATCCATAAAAAAAGGTTAGAGAAAATCGCCAAGCACGAGCCCGTACGTCGCGAGCACGACAGAAACGGCCCTGAAATAAGGGATATCCCCCACGGAAACCTCGTACATGGTCCAGAGCACGAGCACCTTCCGGAACAAGCCCGTGTCTGCATGGGCGGCGAGCAATGCCATCATGGCGGCGCATTGGACATCGGTCATCTTCACGTCGAGCCCGCGGGCAATCACGGTGCTCGCGGCGGAGGAAATCGGCTCGGGCAAACCCGAAGCGCTCCATATCTCCTCTTTCTTGGGGATCTTGCCTTTAGAAGAAGGCGGCATCGCGCGCGCGGTGAAGATGCCGAGTGCAATCCCGAGGAGTGCCCCGACTTGCGGGAAGAACTCGCCACCGGCATCCGAATAAAAGCGTCCGTCCGTCTGGGGATCGTAGGCGATACGGGAAGAAAGCATTTTGGTCGTGCTGGTTCCAGGGGTTATTTTGCGGGTGTCGAACTGGGCTGCATACGTTTCCTTGAGGAGCCGGGCGAACGCCGCCGCCGGTGCATCCAGCTTGTTGGCCATGATTCCGCGGCATATTAAGTGCACGAACTTGGTTTCCTTGTCCTGGTCCATGTCCTTTTCCAGGTCGTCGATTTGCTTCAAGCACCAGGCGCGGAAATCCTCCTGGCTGTTTATGCTGAAAAAGGCGAAAGCGAACATCATGCCGATGAAATGATAAACGGTTTCCAGGTCCCCCGTCAGGTACGGTCGATCCTTGAACATTTTCGCGGAAACCGGCGCGCCCTCGACTAGCGTCGTGAGCCCGTACGCCGCGAACAATGCAAAGCGGGCAAAGTCGCCAGCATCGGCATAATTCGTGAACCTGGTGAGCATTGCGGTCCTGTCGGTCATGTGCGATGTCAAGATCACGTTCGCGAGCACGTTCCCGACCCGGATATCGGCGTCCTTCCCCCATTTGATTTGCGCCTCCGTCTTGCCGAGCGGGCCTTCGATGTCGGGATCCATTCGGTGCAAGAGCGCGTAGGCAAAGGACCCTGCCACTGCCGTGTCTGGAATTTCCTCGCCCATCAATTTTTCCAGCGCCGGCGAGAACCTTGAACTGGACCCGGGAGATGGATGGATCGCGTGCAAGCAAGCGCCGACCACCCCGCCAAAAATGACGTTGCCCTCGTCGCTTGCCAATGCTGCCTCGACCAGCGATTCTGCCTTGGTCGATGCTGCCATGCATTCGGTGATGACCGCTGACTCTTTAAACGGGTGCGGCAGCGCTGCAAAATCGTCGTTGTTCACCTTTTCCAGGAAGGATAACCCTATCCGGGCCAGCGTTCCTGGCATCTCGTTCTTTGGTTCGGCGATGTTGGCCACCATCTCTCGCAACCGGGCGACGATCCGTGCCTTCAAACCGGGATCCTTCTCATTCGTGGCAAGGATGCCGAGCGTGAGCGCCGCCATCGATTGGCCGAGCATGGAACCGTCCTTGGTGATGGACAGCAGCCGGTCAAATGGAATGTTCATGCGTACACCCTATAAACTATGTATTGATGCTGATCCTTTTTTCGGGAACTATTTAAAATGAATCTACATTCACGGCCGCGGGCGTTTATCGAGCAATGCCACACTTATCACCTCGGATCCATGTTCCAGGCGAATTCACTTTTTATAAAAGCCGCAAAGATATATGATATACAACACAAGTCCCGGTCGCGTGCGCAGTGGAAGCAAAAATCGAATACAAGTTCAAGGTATCGTTGCTCGGTGAAGCTGGCGTCGGCAAAACGTCCTTGATTCTGCGGTTCGTCAAGAACTTTTTCAAGGATGACCTCAAGAGCACGATCGGGACGAATTTCATGATCAAGCCGGTCACCATCGATAAAACCAGGCTCCAGCTCTTGATCTTCGACATCGGGGCGCAGAAGATTTTCACGTCCATGCGTGCGAAGTACTTCCAGGGCTCGGGCGCAGCCATTGCGGTCTTCGACGTGACATCCATAGAATCGCTGCACGCGCTCCCGGAATGGATCATGTCAGTCAAGGACGTGTGCGGCAACATCCCGATCGTGGTCGTCGGCAACAAGGCCGATCTCGTAAACCAGCGAACCGTCTCCAGGAACGATGCCGAAGCCCTTGCAAGCCGCTTTACTTGCTTGTACGAGGAAACATCGGCGAAGACCGGCGAGCGTGTGGAGGCGTTGTTCGAAAAAATTGCCCGAGCTTGCTTGGAAAGCATGAATTCTTGCACGTGATCAACGCCAACTGGGTGAAGTGGCACGACCTTGAAGCCGCAGTACTGGAAATTGCTTGTGGAAATCGCCAAGGCCGGAGGCTTGCGAGGCAGGATACCGCTGAGCACGGCGCGGCTCGGCGAAATCACCAGCGCGAGCCAGCAGACCGCGTCCCGTAAGCTCGCTTACCTGGAAGACCAAGGGTACATCAAGCGGTTCGACATCAACGGCAACAAGGTGCAAGAGATCACGCTGACCGAGAAGGCTATCATCGAGCTCCGCAACCTCCACGGGGAACTATCGCTCATTTTCGCTGGCCCTAGCGAGATCGTCATGCGCGGCCGCGCCATCAGCGGCATCGGGGAGGGCCGGTATTACGTTACCAAGTACGCGGATTACTTCAGGAAAAACCTCGGCATCGAGCCGTGGCCGGGCACGCTCAACGTGAAGTTGCTCGATGACCGCGACGTGGTCCTCCGAAGCCAGGTGGAAATCCAGGGCGGTATCATTATGCGAGGATTCACCGAGGAGGAACGTTCCTTCGGCGATGTGTTCGCTTACGCGGTCAAGATCTCGAAGGACAACGGCAATGGCAAGGAATCTCTCGCGTATTTCTTGAAAATAGAGCGCACGCATTACGACAAGAGCGTGGTGGAGCTGATCTCGAGTATGAAGCTACGCGATGTCCTCGACATTAAGGATGGCGATGTCGTTCGCATCGTGTTCTTGCCGAAAAATCGAAAGTGAATCGTGCATTCACGTGGTGTTTCCCGATTTCTTTATCTTAGCGATGATGTCCGTTGTGCTGTTGAGGGAAAAATCGCTGGTGCGCTTCTGCAAGCGAGCAACCTTGATCTTCAAGCCCTTCTGGGACAGCATAGTAGCCCATTTTTCATCGCTCGGGCCTTGATCTGGACCGAGCAAGATGATATCCGGCGAGATCTCGGCGATGATTTTCGTGAAGTCCAAGGTCTCGTGGCCGAGCACGGCGCGATCCACGCCTTTCAGCTTGCTGACCATGAAAAGCCGCTGATTCTCGGGGATCACGGGCTTGTGCCCCTTGATCTTTTCGACGATGGCATCCGTGCCCACCGCCACGACGACTTTGCCCAACTTGGCAGCTTCCTCGATCAAGTGGAGGTGGCCGGGGTGCAACAAGTCAAACGTCCCGGCGATCAGCACGAGTTTTTCCTTGGCTTTTGTCATAGTCTTGATCCCGTTCTGTTCACGTTTTCTTTGCAGTCACGTTGATGAAGACGGGGCCGTTGATCTTGATCTTCCGCTGCTTGTCGGTTATGAACCGCACCACGGCCGGGTCGATGGTCACGTTGATGTCCGATGGTTTCTTGGCGATCTTGTATTGGCAAGTGATTTCTGGCTCGCCGGATGCCGCGAACTGCTCGACTTGCCATGCCACGTCGTTCGCAACGCTGTCAACGAACATGATGCCGGTACGCAAAGCTCCCGCGGGCGGCGTTCCCGCGCTGCTCTCGAAGCACGATATCTCGCCGTCCTTGACGATGATCTCGTTGAAGGCTGCTTTTCCGACGAGCTTGGCGCCGGGATCCTTTTGCCAAACCATAATCTCGATCGGGACGTTGTTGACCATGAATTGGCCCGCGGTGGCATTGCACGGGGATGCATCGCCGCCGTGCTCCTTCATGGCATCCACGATGGCCCGGGCGATCGATTTGCCTGTCTCGGTTGCCGGCTTGCGCGCGATGCGGATGAACGGGATGACTTCCTTGTCAGTGAAGCTGGATGACGCGTAGAAATATGGATACGCGAGCTGGCGAATGTCCGCGAACCCGGTCTTGATCATCGTGATCCGCTCGACCCCAAAACCAATGTTGAAGACGGGAAATGGGATCCCGTACTTCGCGCAGCTGATCGGGCTGTAGAAGCCACCATCGCCGATTTCCAGCCAGTCGCCGTAATTCTCGTGCTTCACGAAGATCTCGAATTCCGTGCCGGGGGCATAATACTTGCCCGTGGTCTTCTTGATCTCGAACTTGGCGTCGATGAAGCCGATTTTATTGCAGATAGTTTTTGCCACGTTCATGCAATCTTGCAGCGTGATCTCGTCGTTGCAGATCACGAGCGACATGGTGTTCGACTCGTAGAGGTGCCGCGCATCGAGTTTTTGCTCCCGCCGGAACTTGAGCCCCACGTGGAAGAGCTGGATGGGCAAGGGCTTCCTGCCCTGGAGCGCGCCAAGAACGGGAAACCACAAGGCAGTCGTGTGGGATCGCAACGTGCGCTTCGTCGGCACGGGTTTCTGCTGCTTGAACTCGGGAAATACCTTGTCGATGATATCCGCGGCCTCGGATGGCGTGACGCCTAATCGTCCCACCATTTCATCGAGAAAATCGTCCGCCTCGATTTCGCATTTCTTGTAAGCTTTGAACATTTTCTGGAGATCCTCGAATTTCGCGAATAACGGCACGATCTCCTTGATCTGGTCCATTTTTTTTTGCGAGATACCGATATCGGGGCGCGGTGTTTCGGCCGTGTAGAAGATGCGATCCGTGATCAACGCGGCCTCTGGCCCGTATTCCTTGTAGATTTCATCTTCATCGACGAAGATCGGAAGGACGATCTCCTCGAATCCGAGAGAGAGCAGGGCCTTTCTAGCTTCCTGGATGAAATCATAGATCGGGTGTGATGCGGACCGTGACGGGTCAAGCGCGTACTTGGTCCCATCGGTTTCAAGCAATTTCGCCGAGTCGTTCCATGCCTTCTCGTAATTCCGCTTGGCAGCATCCAGCAAGTTGTTGATGTCGAACTTGACCATGTCGATCACAGATTGTCGAGTTTTGCAAGGTTCTTGTTTAGCTTGTTGATATGCATTGCCACGGTGAGCTCGCTCCGCGTGGCATGGATCAGTTTGCGATTCACGTCGGACTTGTGACGTATATCCGGGATGACCGCATTCGGGTAATCCAGGGAATTGACGTGATCGTGCAATTTTTCCATTGTATCAAAATATTTCAGCGCGTCGTCGAACTGTTCGTCCCGGATGCAATCCAGGATCGCACGGCGCAGCTCCCCGATGGCGTCGCAAAGGCCGCCAAGATAGGCGACAGCCGGGACGGGTGGGTCGAACTCGGAAGGCTTCAACAAGGCATCTCCCTTGAAAATCTGCTGGAGCAAGATCATTTCGACAAATTCTTGATAGATTCCCTCGAAATACGAATCCAGGTGGATCTTGGGTTGTTGCGCGGCGATGCCTAGCATCTCCTTGAGTGTGGTGCGCGCTTCCCCGATCACCTGGTCGACACCCGCTTCCCGCCTGTGCAGCTTCTTGATCGCCTCAGAGCATGACCGGATTCCTTTCCTTCCAAGAACCATGATTTTCTCTCTGATTTCATCGAAAGCGTCCAATTGCTCTATGATTTCTTGAAAAACAGCATCTATTTCCATCGCGACTCGTCCCTTTGTTCTGGCGACTGTATCAACGAATTAAAAGAAAGAATTAATTTAGATTTTTGCATTACTCTACATCAAGCATTAAACGCGCCAAGCAATGATGCATCATGAGAATACTGGCAATACATTCCAATTTCTTGAAGGTTCTCCCTAAGGAAAAGGCAATCGACAGCGCTGAACCATTAACATTCGAGGGCGAGTATAATTTGAAAGATTGCCTCGTGATTTTCACGAGTGTCGAGAGTTCCGATGAATCTGATGCAAAGAAGGCTGCCCAGATGTTTGCTGACGAGGCAGCCAAGATTGCAGAGCAAATAAACGAAAAAAAAATCGTGATTTACCCGTATGCCCATCTCAGCTCGGATCTTTCAGGCCCCAAGATCGCCGTTGAAATCTTGAAACTGGCGGAAAAATTCACGCGTGAAAAAGGGTACGACGTGTGGCGGGCCCCGTTTGGCTGGTACAAGGCCTTCGAGATCTCGTGCAAGGGACATCCCTTGTCCGAGTTATCACGATCATTTACCCCGCTAGAAGAAGGGGAGGAAAAATTAAAGACACGTGAGGAAATCGTCGAGGATATCACGAGCGAGCATTTTATCCTCACGCCAAAGGGCGAGGAAATCAAGATCAACCTCGAAGACGAAGCAGGCGTCATCAAGATCTTGGACAAACTCAAGGATAACCAGCTCAAGGCATATATGTTGTGCGAGGAGCTCAAGAAAGGCACGAAAGGCGAACCCCCGTCGATCGATGCCATGCAGCACATGGAACTCGTCGATTACGCCCCCGAGGCCGACCTGGGCCACTTCAAATTCTTTCCCAAGGGGAAACTCATCTTTGATCTGATATGCGATTGGGCGCACGAGATTGCGGTCAACCGTCTCGGTTCTTATGAAATCGAGACGCCCGTGATCTATGATTGGGGCGATCCGGAGATCCGCGAGCAAGGAGGCTCGTTCCACGAGCGCCATTACACGGTTTACGGCGCCGATGACAAGAAGAAGAAGATGGTTATGCGATTCGCGGGCGATTTCGGGCTATTCAAGGTCGTCAAGAACGTGACGATGAGCTACAAGCAGCTTCCATTGCGGATCTACGAGTTTTCCAAGAGCTTCAGGTACGAGCAACGTGGCGAGTTGACGGGCCTGCGACGCCTCCGCGCGTTTCACATGCCCGATATCCACTGCTTCGTTGCGAACATCGATGACGGGTGGAAGGAGTATCAAACGCTCTATGAGAATTATGATGACTTGGCCAAGGGCACGGGCATCGAGTACGCGATCGTTTTCCGCATCGTGAAGGAATTCTATGATAAGTATAAGCAGAATATCGTGCAGATGTTGAAGCATTCCGGCCGGCCCGCCTTCATCGAGACTTTATCGAAGATGAAGCATTATTGGGCAGTCAAGCACGAGTTCCAAGGCATCGATTCGGTCGCTGGCAACTGCCAGCTAAGCACGGTGCAGTTGGACGTGAAGGATGCAAGCACCTACGGTATACAATACGTGGATGACAAGGGCGAGAAAAAGGGATGCATCATCTGCCATTCCAGCATCGGCAGCATCGAGCGATGGATCTATTCTATCCTGGAAGATGCGTTCAAGAAGGAGGTTCATGCCTTCCCGTTATGGCTGTCACCAACGCAAGTCCGCATCATCCCCGTGAAAACGGAATCCAGCGCGGTCATGAAGAAATGCGAGGAGCTCAGCAAACTCATCTCGGCAAAAGAGATACGGGTCGACGTGGACGACACGAACGAGACCTTGTCGAAGCGCATCCGGAGCGCCGAGCTGGAATGGGTTCCGTACATCGTGGTCATCGGCGAACGAGACCTTGCAGCGAAGGAATTCCAGGTCCGGCAGCGTCAAGAAAAGACGCAAGTCAACATGAGTCCCGAAACGTTGATAAAAACGATCAAGGACAAGACCAAGGGTATGCCCTACCGTAACCTTCCCGTGCCATCGTTCGTGAGCAAGCGGGTAAGATTTTTCGGTTAAAGCATTGTATTGACCCCCGCGCCACGAACATCGTCAAGCCCCCCTAAGACTATTTAACACCTTGTCTTTTTTTATAGCGTTGAAAGCGATACCGTGTGCATTGGTGGTTGCTCGTTCATGAAACGGAATCCCCAGAAAGAATTCCAGTACCGCACGTTATTCTGGTTGTTCAGGAAACGGCTCGTCCATGAAACGAGAAAATACACTGCGGGAATAATTTTAACCGCGGGTGTCACCGCGTTGTTTATTTCTATGCTAATCGTGGGTTCCTCCTTTCTTTCCGCGTCATTTCGGGCAACCGGAGCCAAGGGACCGCGCATTTTCGATATAAAATACTCTTCACCGACCATCAACATCACGCTTGAGATGCCACGCTCAATGAATATCACGTGCGGCGTATCCGATTTCTATCCGGTCGATCAAGTCCGCTTGTATTATTCCACCAATTTCATGATCACGAGCATCCCCTTGAATGGAACCCGGTTCGAAACGAACCTTTCAGGCCAGTACTATCGATTCACGATCGAATTTGGCGAGTTCCCGGAGCCAAAAACCTACTTGTTTTTTATGTGGGCGAATAATAGTGCCGGGTATTTCACCTACGATGATAATAACCGGTATTTTTACTCAGTTAGGCTGCAAACACCGACCGAGCAGAATCCCATCGATTCTGCTGCCCTCATCCAGCGGCTCGAAATCGGGATCGACAATGCAACCACCACGCGGAATCCTCGACCAGCTATCAAAGTTTGGATTAACGAGACATCGAGCGCGTGGATCAAGATCAACGCCTATGAATTTCCGCACCGTTCCGGGGCCCGGTTTTACTCGTTCATTCCCACCCAAGATTTATCATTCGGCGTCAACAACATTTCCATTTTCATCCAGCAGGACAAGATTTATACGAAAAACTTTACCATCACCTGGTTGAACACGTCGTTGGCTTTAACCAAGCTTTATCCAGCAAATGGCAGCACTGTTTTAAACCAGCTCGATGCCATCAATTTCACGGTAAATGATTGGGTGACATGCAACGTCAGCTTGATGGGTCCGGTAAATTTAACTTGGTCAAATATGGTTCCTCGGAAGTCCTTCTCCCTCCGCTGCCATCTCAACAGCAGCTTCGGGAACTATTCTTTGAGCATTCACGTGCTGGATTATTACAGCAACGTTGCCGTATTCACGATGAAATTCACGTTTGCGAAATCATTGCACCCGTATATCACGATCCTATCCCCGATGAACTGGTCATCGCTCGTTAACACGACCATCTCGATCCGGGCGGAACTCTCGGAGGCCTGCAACGTTTCGGTCGAGAACATGAACACCTCATACGTGCTACCGGTCTATCAAGACGTCACGAACGGGTCGTTCTCAGGCCTCCCCGTGATACCTGGCTGGAACTTCATCAACGTGACCGCCACGAATGCAGAAGGGATGGCCAATTCGAGCATATTCAAGGTCAAGAAGCAGCCGTACATCATCCATTCGTTCAACTATGATGTTTTTGTCATTCCCGGCGAACAATTGCACATCAACGTTAATTTTAGTACAAATTACACGGCATCGACATCGGGGCAAGTCTGGTATTCCTTCGATTACAGCGGTTCCTACGTGCCGGCTACTTTCCAGCCCGTCAACACGACGTCCAGCAGCGGTGTTTTGCGGGGTATCTTGCAAGCGGTCATCAACGTCCCCACGAGCGTAAGCAACGTCTTGTTCAATTTCACCTTGAATTTCGGGCCCGAACCCGTTCATTTTGACCAGAGCGGCCACGATTTCCACGTTCCCGTCGAATATCTCTACAAGGATTTGTCCGGCCCGGTGGTCCGCGACATTCGAATCGGCCCCGTGTCGAATGAATATTCAACCCACATCACGTCGAACGACAATGTCGCCGTCGTGGTTAATCTCTATGACGTGACCGGTGTTCGGAACGTCAGTTTGATCTATTCATTGAATAGCAACTTGTCCGGGAACACAACACTGAACATGACCTACCGCAGCGGAGGTAGCAATTGGAACGGTTACTGGAACGTCACCATCCCCCCGCATCTCAACGCGTCGACGATCTATTGTAAAATCGTTATGTATGATGTCTTGAACAATTCTGCTTCATACATTGCTTATTATTCCGTATATGATACGTTAAACGCGAACTTAGACCAGGTAATACCCGGATTGTTGAATCCTGACTATAAGCAAGCCATCATCGGGGCCATCACGACCTTACTCGTGATCATGATCCTCATCATTGCCGTGTTCCTTGTTATCTTCATTGCACTCAACGATCAAAACGTGAAGCGGGAAATGTTCCGCGAGGAAGACCGGATTTTTATTCTAAAGCATGTATGCAAGCTAAGCCCCTCATCAATCAAGAAATATTATTATATCGAACAACTGGTTCAAGACTCGATCGGTTACGTGGCAGGTACGGCCTTGGGTTTTTTACTGCTCGGGCCGCTCTTCGTCGGCATCTTGAAAGTAACTATGGTCGCCTGGACGTTTGATTTCCAGGACCTTTATTACTTTTCTTTCATCACACTGGAGAGCTGGGTCGGGTTGCTCCTCTTGCTATTTATCTTATCCGCGTTACTCTTGAAATTAATACAGGTTGACAAGTATGTCGCTAAAATGGCTTATTAAGCTAGAAGACGTGACCATATCCTACAAAATGGATGTACACCAAAATCCGTCACGATTACCAAATCTTGCAAGCTGGATAAGCAACAAAATTACAAGAGCGATAATCGACCAAAGCCTTCAACAAAAAACTTCACGGATTTTCACGCCATTAAGCGGTATCAACCTGGACGTCAATGAAGGTGAATTTTTATCAATATCCGGCCCGAATGGTAGCGGGAAAACAAGTTTGCTCAAGGTCATGAGTGGCATCATGCAACCCTTCAAAGGGAAGGTTTCATGGCAAGCCATCAACTTCGGATTCGTGTCCCAGTATCAGATCCTGCTCCCCGAGCTGAACATACGCGAGAACATCTTGCTGCCGTTTTACTTGTACAAGGAACGACACGAGCACAATGGGACCTTCCTCGAAAACTTGAACATCGATGATCTGCATAAAAAACTGGACGATTATGTGAAACGGTTCAAGATCGAAGATATCCTTGAAAAGCATCCCGCGACGTGCAGTATCGGCCAACAGCAACGGGCATTGCTCGTTCGAGCCTTGACCATGGATCGGGATGTCATCTTTGCTGACGAACCCGAGCAAAACCTTGATAGCGACGGCCGCATCGAGTTATTCCTTTCCTTCAAGGAAGCTAACACGGCTTTCAAGAAAACCATCGTGCTCGTGACGCAAGAACATCCCGACGTGCTTAAAAAGTATGCCTCGCGTGGCATCAAAATAAAGGATAACAATGTCGTTGAAATCTTTCACAATGGCAATAATTGAGTCGCGCCTTATTTTTCAAGGATCTTGTTTATGTCCAGGTAGAGGCGGCGAGGCAATTCGCCGATCGCGGAATACGCGTCGCATAAAATGATGTAATAAAGCGATTCATGCAATGTCTCGTGAACCACGTCGAACGCCGAGTTGACAAAGACCAGGGTAACTTGTTGGTTGTCTTGCGTCCAACACGAACGGAACTTCCACGCAAGGGCTTCAACTTCTGGACATTCGACAACCCGTAGCAATTTTTGGAGTTCTTCGTCGGTCACTCCCGTGCACTTCAGGAGTGTCAAGTCGCTGCTCGCAATGGCCACGGCCTTGATCCCATAGCTTTTATTATCCTTGATGAAGCTCTTCAAGTAATTGTCAAGGTCTTTGGAATGGGAGCGAACGAGTTGCTTAGACGGAATGTTCAATAATATATCTTGAAGCGTTTTTTCCTCAGAAGGTGCTAGCTTGGACTTGTCGCTGAGCGGTTCTAGTGGCTTTATCATCTTTTCAAAGATGTAATCCAATTTCCGCTTGACCGCCGTCTTGATGCTGTAATATTCGCACCTGACCGTCATCAAGGTGCCCGTCTCGCTCTTTTCCTGGCCATCGAGGAGATTCTCGATCTGGAATTCGGGCCGCGTGTAGATGAGCTCGTTCATGGGCCTGTTTTGCGCACTCGAAAAATTGAACAAGGCGGATACAAGCCCTGCGATCAGGTCAAATTCGGATTCGTGGGTGGTCTGGATCATGCTCTTGGAATAATTGAAAAACAAGATCTTTAAACTCGTGTTTTTCGGTTCGATCGCGAAATCCTTGTTAAAATAGGGAAAACCGGTGGTTGTAATGATGGACATGCCGTAGATCATCCCTCATCCCTCCTCAGTCTTCATCGGTGCCGAACTCGCCTCGCATTTTATCGAGCTCGCCCTTCTCCTTCACGTATTGTTTCCGAGCCTTGGTATACTCGTCGGCCGTTATCTTGCCGGCAACAAGTTTTTGATCTAGGTCGTCCATCTTAGCATCGAATTCTTTCATCTTCTTGCGATTGACTTCGTACTGCTTTCTCTTCTGGCTTTTATCATAATTTTTTATGACCGCAGCGATTGCCGTTTTCACGGCTTGATCGGATTCGTTTTTTTCCGATTCTTGCAAGAAGCTCAAGACGGATTTGACTATATCTGGCTTTTTTTTCGTGATCTCCACGAGATTATTTGCGATGGCCAAGCGTGTCTCTTTTTTCCCGGATTTCAAGGCGTTCGTGAGCTTGGGAACGGCGACCGTCTCCAGGATGTCATTCAAATAGGCACGGATTTCGCTTTGATCCTTCGGCGTGCCATATGAATCGATTTTCTTGTCCAGCAGATAATTCACGAAGATGACCGGCATCTCAGGATTCCATTTCTGGACCTTTTCCTTGTCGATGATTTGGACAATTTGTCCATTTGAAAGTCGAAATATTTTCATAGCTATTCAAATCCCGGTTGGTCTTCTCCCTAAATCCAATCAGCGGTCGATATCTTCGTGGGCAAGTATTCTTCCGTCAAGTACCCGAACCCGTGGGCGCTCAAGCTCTGTATCTCTGCCTTTTCCTTGACCTTCATCATCAATTCCAGATCATCCACCCATCGCTTGTTTTTCTTCACGAAATCCTCGTTGAGCATCTCTTGACAGCGTTTCATATCAGTCTTGTTCATCGGGATGCGACATTCTTTTGGAACGTTGTAGGAATCGAGATCCCTCGTGAGAACGCCTAGAAGATGGATGTTCGGGGTGGCGAGGAACGGGGACTCGTATGATAGTTTTTTCGAGCCACGCAAATAGATGCTATAAATGTAATGCCCGTACGGGTCGGAATCCACCAGGCAGAACGTCGGGATGTTCAAGATCTTGTTGATTTTCTTGAGAAACATGCGCGTCGCTATGTCTGCTGCGCCTCGGCCGGAGATGATAATGCACGGGTAATCTTTCCACCATTTCGCTTCACTGAGCCGCATCATCGCCGCGTCTTTTTCGATGACCAGCACGAATTCGGCATCCGATTCGATGATTTCCACGTTATCGAGGAATGGCGTGATGGCCCAACCCCCCGAGCCCATCGCTTCGAGGTCGATGATATCGTTCTGGTCCTTGATCCGCAGCCGCCCGATGGCTTTTCCCATCGCGGAGGCGACGATGTTCGTGGAATTGCGGATCGTGTGGAGAACTGTCGACAAATCCTCTATAGAGTTGTCGGAATTCACTTGTTCCTTAAAGAGATTAACATCATTATAGAAAACCTCCCGCTTCGTCGCGTGCATATGTTTCTCGAGCAATTGGTTGACGATTTCCAGCACCCGGATGAGTTGCGTCATGTCTTCGACGCTGGTCAAGCTGTGGAAGATTTTTCGGTTCATCTTCTCCCCGAGAAGGAGTAAATCGTTGTTTTCATCGTAAATGATGTTGCTGGAACTTCTCGACGGGACATCCAGTGCCGGGCGGCCCGAGCTCATAATCTCGTCGTAGATGGATTTTGCGACCTCGATGGTTTTTAGGTACGCTGCATCAGCGGGAATTTCATCAACAAAGAGCGCGCCTTGCGGTAATGTCATGGCAACTTCCGTGGCTTCCTTGAGTTTATTTTCAAATGCTTCTCGCAACACGTTGATGGCTTTCTGCTTTCTCGCCGCGGGATTTCCCGTTGCAATACTGGTTCCCAGGTCCGTTTTTTTAGCGCACATGGTTCGGTTCTCGGTCTAATTTTTCGCGCGATCATCGTTTCTTGTAGTAACTTTTCCCGTCTTGGGTTTCCTTTTCGATCTTGCCTTGGTTCAGCAGCGTCTTCAACTTCACTTCGAGGAAGCGTGCATCCGTGATCTCCTTGATGTTCAATGCCTTGATGATGTACGAGATCTTCACCCATTTGCCATCAGGCATGAATTTCAAGATATTCTCCTCGTTGATCTTCACGAGCTCGCCGCCTCCAGCGGGTTCGGCAGATACCTCACTTGGTGGTGCTGCCGGTCTGGGAGCTTGCGCATATTTTGGTGCCGGGGCGGTTTTTTCTTGGGAAACTGGTTTCGTGGGTGCCGCTGGTCCTGCTTGCGGGATAAGGGTTTTCTGCACGGGCGCTTTCTTTTCCGCGGCGGGTTTCGCCCCGGTAGATGGCATAGCCGGCTTCGCTGCTAGCTTTTCCGGGGCCGGGGTTGCCCGCGCTGCGGGAACCTCTACCTTCTTCGCTGGCTTCACTTCAGTCGCTGGCGTGGGCTTGGTCACCCCTGGCTTTTCAGCGATGGCAGGCAGCTTGGTCGGAACCGAGGCAGGAGATGGCGTTACTTCCGCGGCTTTCCTCGGTGCACCGCCGCTGATCGCCATGATAATTTTTTCCTCGAGAACATCCGGGCTCTCAATCTTGCCGTGATATTCTGGTACCTTATTTAGGATGTTGTAAATTGCTCTTGCAACGTGAGGTGCAAATTGGATGAATCTAGACGCGCGTTTTTTGGAGTCTTGGTGTTTTTGCTTCTTAGAAACATATGCGCGAAGGCGGCGCCCTACTTGCTCCAGCGCGAGCTTGATCTCCTTGATC
>JAUQYW010000225.1 GCA_030587525.1 Candidatus Sigynarchaeota archaeon
GATCCCTCGGCAACCTTGTGCAAAAAAATGAGATCCTTTGTTTTTTCATCCTCCTTGATGAGCACGTTCAAGTTTTTTGTCTTGGGGAGGAAAGATTCCAGGTCCGCGAGCTGGTGGAAATGGGTCGCGAACAGCGTCTTGATGGATTTCGCTTGCAAGTACTCCGCGACAGCCCATGCTAAGCTAAGGCCATCAAAGGTGGATGTCCCGCGACCCAGTTCGTCGAGGATCACGAGTGACCGGGTCGTTGCATGGTTGAGGATGAATGCCGTTTCGTTCATCTCCACGAGAAATGTCGATTTTGCCCTGGAGATGTCATCTTGCGCGCCCACGCGGGAAAATATCTTGTCAATGATGCCGATCGATGCTTCTCTCGCGGGCACGAAGGATCCGATCTGGGCGAGCACCAAGATCAAGCAGATTTGCCGTAAAAACGTGCTCTTGCCGCTCATGTTGGGGCCGGTTACGATCGTGAGAATATTCTTGGCGGGATCGATCACCACGTCGTTCGATATGAACTTGTCGAGGCCGATCATCATTTCAATGACCGGGTGCCGTCCATCCTTGATGGTTATGACCCCCGTGTCGTTGATTTCTGGCCTGACGTAGTTGGACGACGCAGCAACGGATGCGAGCGTGAGCATCACGTCGATTTCAGCGATGGTCCTCGCGGCTGCTTGGATATCGACCGTGGCATTGATCACGCGTTCTTTCATGTCGGTGAAGATCTTTCTCTCGATCTCGAAGATTTTTCCCTCGGCAGACACGATCTTTTCTTCCATTTCCTTGAGTTCGGGCGTCGTGAATCGTTCCGCGCTCACGAGGGTTTGTTTTCTTGTCCACGATTCCGGGACCTTGTCAAGGTAACTCTTCGATACCTCGATGAAATAGCCGAAGACATTATTATTCTTGACCCGCAGCGTGGTCAAGTGATACTTGGCGCGCATCTCCTCCTGGAATTTTTCCAGCCAGGTTTCGCTGCCCGATCGCATCCCCCGAAGCTCATCAAGTTCATGATTGATGCCTTGCCGTATCATGCCTCCCTCGGAGATGGAAGCTGGCGGGGTGTCCACGAAG
>JAUQYW010000233.1 GCA_030587525.1 Candidatus Sigynarchaeota archaeon
CTGGCGGCCGGCGTCGCCCACGGGGGCTGGTTACAAGATGCGTATCCTGCGGGCAACGTGGGAAAATTCCAGGGCATCCGGATGATCTTCATGGTACTCTTGCCCATGGTCATCGGCCCGCCTATCGGCGCGACGATCATTTCAACTTTCGGCATTCCCGACGGCAGCGGGGGCTTCATCCCGACGCCGGAGATCTTCCTGGTTGGTGGGATCATCTCCTTGTTCGCGATTATCCCGATATTGGCGATCGGCAAATCAGAAGGCGTGGTCAAGCTCGACCACGCCGCACCTCAACCCGCGAAGGAAAGGTAAATGCCATGCACGATATCGGCGAGCTCTTGTCTATGATCGAGACGATCATCGGAGACGAACTGGAAAAAAGCCATGTTCCCGGGCTTGCCGTGGGGATCGTGCAAGGTGACAAGCTGGCGTTCGTGAAATGCCACGGGTATACCGACGTGGAGGGAAAAATACCCATAACGCCAGCCACGGCGTTCCATTGGGCGTCGATTTCCAAGCTCTTCACGTGCATTGGTATCTTCCAGCAATGGGAAGAAAATAAATTCAAGTTGAACGATCCGGTAAACCATTACTTGTCAAAGGGCAAGTTGCTGCGAAAAAAGCAATCATGGCCCGAGGTCACGTTCGAGCACCTGCTCACGCACACGGCAGGCATCGGCGAGCTGCGGCGAGGTGCCGACCTTTTCCGCAAGGGATTCCGGCTCCTCACCTATGACGAGAAACCGGTGCCCCCTCTCAGCACGCTCCACGACTTACCGCTGCATCTTTCATCCCCGGCCGGTAAAAAATACGCATACTCGAACATCGGCGGTTCTTTACTCGGTTTCTTGACCGAGATCTTCAGCGGCGAGGATTTCCAGGCTTACATGATACAGCGCGTGCTCGACCCGCTCGGCATGGTCCACAGCGACTTTGACAACAGCGATCGGGTCAATGACCGCCTCGCCCGGGGGTACAAGTACAAGAAGGGAACACTGCAGCTCGCCAAGCCCTGGCACAACATCATCAAGCCTTCCGGCGGGCTCGTCACCCCGCTCGATGACATGGTAAAATTTGCTGCTTGCTTGCTCCGGAAGGGAAAATTCGACGGAAAACAGCTGCTCAAACCGGAAACTCTCGATCTCATCTGGACCCCGCATTATTGGGCCCACGAAAGTTTGAAGGAGACCGATGCTATCGGGTACATCTTCCGCATCCAGCAATTGAATGGCAAGAAGATCCTCTGGCACACGGGCGGGATGAGCGGGTTCACGGCGACGCTTGACTTGATACCAGGGGATGGTGTCGCACTGTTGACCGAGGCAAACCTTGGCGAGTCCTTGCATAGCAGGATCACGTTCCGGTTGCGCCATCGGATATTGAAGGTGCTCACGGGGGCAACGGATGCGTTCGATCCAAGCCGGTACCAACCCGACACGACATGGTGGCCAGATATCAAGGGGCATTATGGCGGTTACCCGGGCTGGCTGTCGAACACACGCGTGATCGTCAACGGCATCGACTTCAAGGTGCAAGAAAAGGACGGCCACCTGGTCCTTTCATCGTTATTCGGTGAACACAAGAACGGCACGGTCTTGTACCCGACGGCCGATCCGCTCGTGTACGAATACCCGCGAGGTGATGCGGGTGATATTGATTACACGTCGAGCATCGGCTTCACGAGAAGTCAAAAAACCGGGAAGGTCATCGAGATGAGCATCGGTGATATGGACAAGCTGCGAAAGAATCCTGGATGGCGCACTTTCCGATTCACCATCTCGATGCTCGTTATCATAGCCGTCACAACTCTTAGTTTACTCGCCATCCTAGATCTATTCACGAGATGATTCCGAGGGACTACGCATGGTCATTCTAAAAGAAATCGAGGATGCTTACAAGCGCATCAAGAACACGATCAACAAGACGCCAGTAATGACGTCACGCACGCTGAACGCGCTCGTCAAGGCAAAGGTGTTCTGCAAGTGCGAAAACTTCCAGCGCATGGGCGCGTTCAAGTTCCGCGGTGCCTACAACACGCTCAAGCAGCTCAGTAAGGAGGAGAAACTAAAAGGGGTCATCACCCATTCGAGCGGCAACCATGCCCAGGCACTAGCCTTGTCGGCGAAACTTATTGGCATCAAGGCCACCGTGGTCATGCCGAGCGGGTCCCCCCAGGTCAAGATCAACGCCACGAAGGGTTACGGGGCGGAGGTCGTGCTATGCGAGAACACGCTCGCCTCGCGCGAGGAAACCACGAATAAACTGATCGCTGAGCACGGTTACGTGCTCATCCACCCGTACGATAACGATATCATTATCCGTGGAGCCGGCACCGCGGCGCTCGAGCTGATCAAGGAAGTGGGAGACCTGGATTTCGTCTTCTGCCCCGTGGGTGGCGGCGGGTTGCTCAGCGGCACATCGATCGCGACGAAGGGTTTGTGCCCGGGCGCCAAGGTTATCGCCGTGGAACCCAAGAATGCCGACGATGCCTATAAATCGTTTCAAGCTGGCAAGATCATCACGAACGAAACCTCGAACACGATCGCCGATGGCTTGCGCACGCACTTGTGCGAACGGACATTCAAGATCATCAAGGACAACGTGGACCAGGTGATTCTCGTCACGGAACAGCAGATCATCGACGCCATGCGGTTCTTGTGGGAGAGAATGAAAATCGTCGTGGAGCCTTCGGGTTCCGTTCCCATTGCTGGCTTGCTTTCTGGACAAGTTAACGTCGAAAACACGCGCGTCGGGGTCATTTTGAGCGGTGGGAACATCGATCTTGAGGATTTTTTCAGATTCTTGCAAGAAAAAATCAAGGGATAAGGAATTCGTGATGACCTCGTGGGCTAGAAACCGGGACTCGTCTGCACGTATCCCATCTTCAAGGCTATTCACGTCCCTCGAGAATCGCACCGGCCATCGCGTCGCATATGGGACCATCGAGCATGTAGTCCGTGTGTCCCTTTTTCGTGAATGACTTGAGGCGGATGCCGTGGTCGCGTGAAAAGCGGTCCACGAGGGGGAATGGAGTGACCAGGTCATCCTCGCCCTGGAATATTGCAACCTTTGCTAGCACATCCTCCGTCAATGGTGTCGCATCAAATTTTTCCATTGACGAGTCGCCCGTGAAATGATCAAGAAATGCATCGATCGTGGAAACGGGCGTCCCTGCCATATACTTCAATATGAACGACCCGTAAGCGTCCGTGAACCCACGGGCCTTGACGCTATCGGGAGTTCGTGAATGCTCGATCACGAAGATGTCCCAGAGCGCCCTCGCGACTGGCTTGATGATTGCCGCATCGAGCCTGCCCTGGCGGCTCGCAAGATAGGCCGGGTTCCGAGCGAGATGGTTCCGGGTTTCCACGAAAATTCCCCGTACATGCCGCACCAAATCGCCGACGGGGGCTGCGAACCCGTACGCGACCAGGGTAGAGAATCGCCGCGGTTGATCGGCCAGCAGCGCCAGGCCAAGCAAGGATCCAAGGCTGGCACCCACGAGGATGATGGGGGATGTCACGGTCTCGCGATCGAGGATCTCGACCACGTCGCCCTTTATAGTATCGAACGAAAATGGGGTGACAAGCGGTCGAGCCGTACTGAACCCGCGGTAATCCATCAAGAGCAAGTCGACCAACATTCCAGTCGATCGCGCCTTCCGGGAAACTCGGGACACGAGCAAGTCCCACTGGTGGTAGTTGAAGAAGGAGCCATTCAAGAACACGACCGTCGCGACCGGATTCGTGGTACGCTCGATGACATAGCGAAGCTGGTTGCCGTCGCGCGTGTCGTGGATGATATCTTGCACGATCACGATGTAATGAAAAAAAGGAAAAAATGTTATGGCTTGATGTAGCCGAGCTCGACCAGCTTGCTTAGCACTTGTTTAACGCCGTCTTCAATGCTGATTTTTTCCGTGTCAACAACGAGTTCCGGGTTTGGCGGTTCTTCATACGGGGCCGACGCATGGACGCCAGTAAAGTCCTTGATCTGGCCAGCCAAGGCTTTCTTGTACATACCTTTCACGTCCCTTTTCATACAACCTTCAACGCTGCACTTCACGTAGACCTCGACAAAATTGCCGATTTCTTTCCGGGCATTGTCCCGCATACCGATCTCGGGGGAGATGAACGTGGCCAGCACGACCACGTCGTTTCTTGTGAGCATTTTTGCGACGAACGCGACCCGTTCTATGTTCTTGCGCCGATCCTCGACGCTGAAACCGAGGTCCTTCGTCAAGGATTGGCGAACGATGTCGCCATCCAAGCGCTCGACCTTGAATCCTTTCTTCTTCAATATCGGCACAAGGGCATCAGCCAGCGTGGATTTTCCAGAACAAGCGAGCCCCGTGAACCAGACCGTGAATCCCTTGGAATCGATTTTCTTGTGCGTGGTTTTACTCATTGCGTTCCTCTCGTCATTTCGATAGCTTGATGGGCTTCCCGCGAGCATTTTTCGGCAGTTCCAGGCCAAAATGCTGCATAATCGTCGGGTAAATGTCGTAGATGGAGAATTGCTGGATTTTATTTCCCTTTAATTTCTTATCGATGGCAGATTCGCTATCCGCGGCAACCTTCGCGTATTGTTGCTTCGTCGTGCCGATGAACAAGCCCTGCTTCGCGTGAACGGCATCGTCCGGCCCCGTGTCGTTTTCCTCGAGGAACAATCGCTTGTGGCCGACCGTTCCCGCCGAACGCCACGCCAAGTCCCCGAAGTAGACGAACAGATCGGGGTCGTCGCCGACGTAGCCGTCGGGATAGAGATCTTCCGAGATGAAGGTCTTGTTCCCCAGCACCTTCCCGCTCGGTCCGGTCATGGCCTCGATTTTCCGCCGCAACTCTTCCCGTTCCTTTATGTAATCCGTTTTTTCGATGATGCCTCGTGGCTCCCGCCCTTTCACGTTGAAGAAGATGCGGGCGTAATAACCGCCCCACCCGATGGCCCGCGTTCTTGCCCAGTCCACGTCGAGCTTCTCCGGTTGCGTGATCTTGTCGGGATACTTGTTGAGCGTCAAGTAGCCTTCCTTCATTAGCCATTCATTCACGCAAACGCAACCATCCATGGGCTGCGCCCCGTGGTCCGAGACGACGAAAACTTTTGTGTCATCGGGTACCAGGTCAACGATCTCCTTGACGTCATGGTCCAACAGGCGTTCATATTCATCGATGTATCCTTGATATTCGTTCCCGGGCTGGTGATCCTTGTGATGCTCGTCGAAATACTTCCAGTAGGAGTGGTGGACCCGATCGAGGCCAATCTCGACGAACCAGCACAGGTCCCACGGTTTCGTGCGGAGCAGGTGCTTGAGCACCTCGTGGCGTTCACGGGTCATCTTGATCAAATTTTCGAACAGCTCCTTTCTTTCCTCGATTCGGAACGAGACATCGAACGTGTAATGGCCAAATTTGGCGAGAATTTCGTTCTTGAGCTCTGATGGATGCGTGAACTGGTTCTCCGTGCTCGGCGTGATGAAGCACGAGATCAAGTTGCCATTAAATGGCCGGACGGGGTACGTCGGCGGGATGCCGACGACGATTGATTGGATTCCCCGCTCGCCCAGGACTTCCCACGCGGTCTTCGCCGGGATCGACGAGGAGCTGGCGATCCATGCCTTGTCGTAGGTGCCTTTTTTCAAGTGACGGAAGCCGTACACGCCCAGCTGGCCGGGCGTCCTGCCGGTCGCCATGCACATCCACGCGGGAATCGTGATCGGGGGATCCGACGACCGCAGCTGCCCGCGAATACCGGACGCTTGCAACCTCTTTAACATGGGCACGTTGCGCAAGTGCCGGTCGAAAAACAGGGATGGCGTGGCGCAATCCAGTCCAATGATGAGCAATTTTTGCCGTTCCACGTCGATGCACGCTCCCTGGCTACTTCACGAACAGGTTCTTGTCCTTGAACTTGATGATGGTCTCTGCGACCTCGGGGCGCATCTCCTCGACCGGGATCTTGCCTTCCGATAGCATCTGGCGCACGACCCGGCCCTTGAAATCGACCTGGAATTCCGGACCGTGCGGGCAAATCTTGTCGGAAACGACCGCGCCGCATTTCTTGCATTTATAGAATGCCCGAAAGTTGATCGGCGTGATGCCGAGCTCGGGAAACTGGTTGAAAATCTCTTGTGCCTCGAACGGCCCGTAATAATTGCCCACGCCAGCGTGATCCCGGCCCACGATGAAATGCGTGCATCCAAAGTTTTTCCTCGCGATCGCGTGATGGATCGCCTCCTTGGGGCCGGCATAATGCATTTCCGTCTCGAACGTGCTCAAAACGCAAGTGTTCTTGACATAATAATGCTCGATCAGGCTCTCGTAGGACGCGAGTATGACCTCGTCGGTGAAGTCGCCGGGTTGCTTCTTTCCGATGACCGGATTGATCAACAAGCCATCGCAGACCGTGAGGGCCGCTTTCTGGACATATTCATGGCCGAGATGCGGGGGATTGCGCGTTTGAAACGCCGCCACGGTTTTCCATCCTTTTTTCTGGAATAAAAAGCGCGTTTCCTTGGGTTTCAGGTTGTACTTCGCGAAGTCGGTCTTGATTTCGTTGATCAACTCGATCTTTCCCCCGATCAAGAATGGTTTCTTGTCCAGGACAGCTTTCACACCCGGATGCTTCGGATCATCTGTCTTGAACACGCTGGTAATGTAAGGCTTTTTATCGTAACTGTACTTGTCATCGATGGCCATTTTCGCGACGATGACCGGTATCTTGTCATCGCTGACCAGCAAGATCTCGTCGCCAGGCTTGATCGTACTTGCAAACGCCTCGTCGACGTCGAGGACGTTGGGGATCGTCCAGGCAACGTCGTTAGCAAGGCGCGCGTGGCTGATGACGGAGAGAAAATCAGCCTGGTTCTGGAATCCTTCCAAGGGTGAAAAAACGCCGAAAGCGATGTTTTTCACGTCCTTGATCAAGTCAGCGTTGATCTTCAAGGATTGAAACTCGCGGGCTTGCTCGGTGATGACGCGCCGGGTTTTTTCCCCGCACACGCGCTCGACAAGTCGCCCGCCATGTGGCTCTACCATCACGAATCATCCTGCTTTGCTCAGTCGATATACCCGAGGTTACGCAATCTTTTTTCGATTTCCTTTTCTTCTTCGGGCGTGAAATCCTTTTTCTTGCTATTCTCCTCTTTCTCGATACTTTCGAGCGTTTCGCGAATCAAGAATGTTATATATTCCGAAACGCTCTTGAATTCGGTTTTCGGAAGTCGTTTCTCGATTCTATTATACAATGTTGCCGGTATCTTGACATCCTTGAAAACATCGCTCGGGCCAGTCATGCATTTCACCAATTATAAGTAATTAATCTTCGCATTTATAAGATCACTCGATGATACATCCAATAGTTAGCAATTTCGGGGATTGAAATGGTCGATATTCCTGTAAGGACAAAAAATAACGTTGCATTCTTGAAAAACTCGTCAAAAAATTTCTCACATCTATAAAAACCACATTAATGAGGGGATTAATTCGACTCCCCTTGTTTGTGCAAGGTTTAAGAGAATTGCATAACTGTTTTACAAAATTAAATTGTTGCGAAAAATCGAGAATCAAGTAAAATAAATTGCAATCTTCGCAATAATTTTCATATAATTGTATTTTCTCGTAGAAGTCGAATGCTCAATACTCTAATGCTTACCATTATTGAAGGATCTTACCATGGTCTTCGTATACGAGCCACTCAAGTTTATCATGTTATTCTTGAAAATCCCCAATTGCCTTCTCTCCATCATCTTGGCTTTCAGGATCAAGAAACTCTCCAATTACATCTTGAATTACTTGTTTTTCATCTCGTTTATTGGTTGGGGGATATTCATCGGGTTGGATGGCCTGCTTTACATAATAGCACCGAACGGCGCGTTCTTGTACACGCTAGCGAATATCTTCCGGGACGTTTGCATGATAATGATTGCGTTAATCCCCTTATGCTTCATCCAAGCAGGATTTATCATCAAGGAGGGCGAGGAAATTGCATTGCACGAGAAAAAACTCCGGTTAATCTTATCATTCATCGTGAGCTTCGTGATTAGCATCGCCATGATCTCAACGGATTCCATCATTGTCATGGATAAAACGGCACATCCACCGCATCCTTTTTTGCCAGATGAGCTCCCCCCGACAGGTGCTTTTTCCGTATCATTCGATCCGAACATTCTCGCCAATCTTTTCTACATATCTTTCGTAGCATGGTACGTGTTCGGGGTGTTCCTCATGTTCTTCCAGCAGCGCCGGGAAGCGGGAGTCAAGCGAAACCGGACACGATATATCATGTTCGGCATCCTCATGATTCCGATTGGCATCGTGTATTTCATCGTGCAACCGTACATCATGCCGTTACTTCCCGTGGTGCCGGGGGTCGATCCGAAGTTCGTGTATAATCTGGTCGGCCAGATAATCTGGGCATTCTCCCCCATCCTCGTGTACATCGGGATGCGGGTGCGTGTACCACTGGAGAGTGAAGTGCCACGAGCAAAGCTGGAAAATGAAGTTAAAGCAGCAAAGCCTTAGATATAGCCAAGATTCTTCAAGCGTTTCAACAATTCGTTTTTTTCTCCCGCGGTGAAAGGTTCTTTCTGCGGGCCTTCATTGTTCTCGTCGCCTTGGCCCAGGATCTCGCGCAGCACGAAAGAGACGTAACTTGACAGCGACGTGAACCCGGTGCCCTCGATCCGCTTCTTGATCTTCTCGGCGAGCTCGACCGGGATCGTGATCGACGTGAAAACGTTGTCGTTCGACGCTAGGATCCTCCTCGTTGCTTGTCCTTTTCGAATTGCTCGATCTCCCGCTCCAGATCTTCGAGCACGTAAGTCACAAAGGAGGAGGGACTTGTAAAGCGCGTTCCCTTGATCCTGGTCTTGATGTTGTTGGCAAGGGTCTTGGGAATCGAGACGGTCGTGAATTTATGTTTCATGCAAGGCCTCCGATAGGCATCCGTGTTGTCCCGGGCATAGTTTTTTAAATCTCGTTCGGCTATAAGCGTCAACGAAACTCTTTAACGCTGGAACGATCTCGTTTCTTGCGTTAATGAATCTTTCCACGAAACCGGCGAGCCAACCATGCCCGATATCCCGAAAATCATCAAGACCGTTCCGAAACTTGGAGCCGATGTGTTCGAAAAAGCGCTGAAATGCGATAAATTCTGGGAAGCATGCATCACGGGACTCGATAAGGTATCCGTGAAATCAACCGGTGATGGAAAAATGCATTGGGAGCTGCGTGCATACTTCATGCTGGATCCTCTCGGCGTGACGAAAATCCCGGTCGACGTTCGCCAAGACATGCTCTACAAGGAGGACAAGAACTTCAAGGGAGAGGGAAAGAGATACATGTTTACCGTCGAAAATTCAAACGCTGCTTCCGAGGGTGAAGGAAACCTGTTTTTCAAGGCATCGAGCAAGACCGAAACCAAGATCATGGTCGAGGTCACGAAACTTTCCTTGAAAAGCGATTTCCTGGACATCGCAGGTCTTGGCAAGTCATTGGTCGTGAACCGGTTGACGCAAGAATTGCAAAAAATGGTCACGACGCTCATCGAGCTTGCCGATCAAGGCAAGGTGGCCGCTATCCTCGCAAAATGTTAATGGTAAAAAAAAAGATCACTTGAATTTTCCTAATTCTTTAAAGTCCAGCGTGCCGAAATAATCATCCGGGGTTTCTGCCCGCCGGATCTTGACGACAGCGCCGCCGGGCCGGAGCAACAATTCTGCTGATCGGAGCTTGCCGTTGTACTGGAATCCCATGGCATACCCGTGGGCGCCGGTCTCGTGGATTGCGATGATGTCGCCGGGTACCATCTCCGGCAACATACGATCGATCGCGAACTTGTCATTGTTCTCGCAGAGGGAACCCGTGACGTCGTATTTGTGCGTGAGCGGGGCTTTTTCCTTGCCCAGCACGGTGATATGGTGATACGCTCCGTACATCGCGGGCCGCATCAAGTTGGCCATGCACGCATCCAGCCCGACGTAATCCTTGTATTTCTTGGTCACGTGGCGCACCGTGGCGACCAGCCAGCCAAACGGCCCGGTGATCATACGGCCACATTCCATAACGATGCGCAGCGGGTCCAGCTTATTTACCACGATGAGCCGGTCGTATTCCTTCTTGATGCCCTGGGAAACCTTGTTTAAATCGACGGGAACTTGATCCGGCTTGTAAGGAATGCCGATGCCGCCACCCATGTTCACGAACTCGAGCTTGACGCCGGCCTGCTTGTTGATCTCGACTACGAGCTCGAACAAGATGCGGGCAGTCTCGACGAAATAATCGTTGTTCAGCTCGTTCGAGGCCACCATAGTGTGCAAGCCGAACCGCTTGGCTCCCTTTTTCTTGGCAATCTTGTATGCTTCGATGATTTGGTCGTTGGTGAGCCCGTATTTTGCTTCCTCGGGCTTGCCGATGATCACGTTCCCTTGCTTCAGCGACCCCGGATTGTAGCGGAAACAAAGCATCTCGGGAATCCCCGCGCATTTTTCCAGGAAGTCGATGTGCGTGATGTCGTCTAGGTTGATGATGGCCCCGAGCTGCTTGGCCTTGACGAATTCCTCCGTGGGCGTGTCGTTCGAGGTGAACATGACATTCTCGCCCGTGATGCCGACCTTCTCGGCGAGGAGCAATTCAGGGAGCGAGCTGCAGTCAGTGCCCATACCTTCGTCCTTGAGAACCTTCAAGATGAATGGATTGGGGAGCGCCTTCACGGCGAAGAAATTCTTGAATCCCGAATTGCCCGGGCCTTTGACCCACGAGAATGCCTTAATGAAACGCCGGGCGTTTTCCCGTATTGCCCCTTCATCGTAGATGTGCCACGGGGTCGGGTATTTCTTGATGAGTTCTTGCACTTGCGTCTTCGAAAGCGGAAAAACTGGCTTCTTCTCGACCATGAGACAAGACCTTGTCATTTCTTTCTGGTTTGGAGATGATTGATATCGCGTGCTTGCCTAAATTACTTACACGATTGCACGGTGGATATCATGAAGGCTCGCGTTACCCAAGGAATAATCGCGTTAGACCGCGAAATTGGCGGTGCGTGGCAAATTTCGTATGAAACTATCCGTCGGATTGAAAAGGTCCCTGAAAATACGCCAATAATACAATTCTTCCTTCGATTTGATGAATATCCCGGGAAAAATCTCGCGTTCACGCGCATATTCATCATCAGATATCTTGGATGTCACGAGATCGCGCATCACGAACTCCGACCCGGCGCCTTGCGAAAACTTGGCTTTTTTCCGGGTTGCGATTTCCACGGGCAAGATATGCTTGAACGCCTCCCGCTCGATCCATTTTTCAATGACTTGCCCTTGATTTTCCCGGATTTTCAAGCTGTTGGGGAGCCCGAACGCGAATTTCACGAGATCGAAATCAAACAAGGGCGCCCTTGCCTCGATGCCAAAATGATATGGGATACGGTCGACCCGCTGCAATCCCGTGGCATGTTCTGTTTTTAGCAAAGCAAGGAGTTCCGCGTTCAGTTGTTGTTGCGACAAGTCTTTGAGATAGGAATATCCACCAAATAATTCATCAGCGCCTTCGCCCGTGAGCAATATATCCGTGCCAGGAAGTATTGCCGAGCATAGATGGTACATGGGTATCGCACTGCGAATCAAGGCCGCGTCGAACGTTTCCAGGGCGTAAATCACGTCCCGGATGATGCGAACCATGTCATCTTGATGCATCTCTATCACGTGGTGATTGACCCGCCCGGGATACTGGCGTGAAAATAATCGCGCAAAGCGCAGATCCTCGGCACCGTCATAAGCCACCGTGTAGACATTTAGAACCGAAACATAATTGAGGGCCAATGCGCAGATGATCGCGGAATCTACACCCCCGCTTAAAAGGGCTGCAACATGGCCCTCACGGGGAATTGCTTTTTTTACCGCGGTGTTCACCAGGTCGAACAATCGTTTTTCGAGACGGGCGATGTCGTTGATTGGCAAGGGATAACGTGAAAAAAGCGTGATCCCATCGAAAAACCGGAACCCACTCGAGCTGGTGCCGTTGAAAAAATATGCTGATCCTGGTTCCAGGATCCAGCAATCAGCATGAAAGGTAACGAGTGCTTTCAATTCAGATGCAATAACGATCTTTTCAGCATCCTCGATGATGTAAAGAGGATCAAACCCCACCGGGTCTCTGGCTGCAAATATTTGGCTGCCATCCTTGATTAATAACGCATATTGCCCTTTAAACATCTGACACGCCTCGATTCCATATTCCCGGTACATTGAAAGAATGATATCCCCCGTGTTTAAAATTTTAGAGGAGGGATGATGGATCAATCGCCGCAATTCATCGATGTTGTCGATTTGACCATCGATTGCCACGATTGAACCTGCATCGATGCTTTT
The DNA here is from genome assembly GCA_030587525.1 of Candidatus Sigynarchaeota archaeon. Classification (GTDB taxonomy): domain Archaea; phylum Asgardarchaeota; class Lokiarchaeia; order Sigyniarchaeales; family Sigyniarchaeaceae; genus Sigyniarchaeum; species Sigyniarchaeum tengchongense. The sequence goes on from JAUQYW010000233.1 coordinate 12,362, forward strand.
TTCGCCGTCAGCTCGATGAAAA
>JAUQYW010000234.1 GCA_030587525.1 Candidatus Sigynarchaeota archaeon
TCTTACGAAATACTAACTTAAATTCTGATATTTAAATATTGGTTATAAAAAATTCGTTGTAACCCGGGATCTTCGTGACAACATCCCTCGTCCTTGAAAGCTCCCTCTAATTAATGGCCCTTGAGCTGGTCATTGACAACGATGTCGAAAAACGAACGGAGAAGTAGTTGCCCGTCATCGTTCGGTGACCTGTTTTCGATCAATTTCTCCTGGGAATCCGTTTCGGGATGGAACTGGACGCCAAAAACCAATCGGTGACGGTGCTTGATAGCCTGGATCTTGCATATATCCGTCGACGCATAATTTCTAAAGATGGTTTCGAAATTCTCGGCCAGCCTTATTTCTTCTTCGTGTTTCCAATCAACACAAATTGCGAGATCCTTTTCTCGCGTTTCATGAAATCGCGAGAGCAGCTCGAACGAGCTATCAACATGCAAAATGCCGGCGTGTATTTCCTTGACGTTGTTCTTGCGCGCGTCCTCGCATTTTCCGACATCAAGGCCAAATGCATGTCCAATGAGTTGATGGCCAAAACAGATCCCCAAGATCGGCCGGTCGAGACGTCGGATAATATCCACGACGGGATTGAATGGCACCATGCCATCCTTGTTTTTTTTCAAGTCTCCGATGTTGTACGGGGAGCCGGATAAGATCACCCCGGCCACATCGTTTACAGAACGTTTTACCTCGCCAATCTCCAAATCCTTGTACCACACGTTAAGTCCTTGGAGCATCACATCTCTCGATTTAAATTCATTATTGAATCCATGGATTGCATTCCCGATGCCACGTGCTCTTTTTTGCCATGCCATGTCGTGTTTCACCTTGTAATTGTTTATGATGGCAATTGTGAGACAGATCACGGGCTTATTCCCTCAATTAATACTGGTCTGCAGAATTTTGGACGATACATCGATGCTAGATAGCTTACGGAATTCACGTTGTTTTTATACATTCTCAAGATCCGATGGTTGCATTTTCAATATCGTGCGAGAGTGAATGCAATGGATCTTGAATTACTTATCACACTGATCTTGCGGATCATCGTGAGTTTTGCTTGCGGTGGTTTGCTACTTCGGAGCTGGTTACGCAGCAAGAAACGGTTTTTCTCGGACTTTCCCTTTGTCTTTTCCTTGATGTTTTTCACGCTTGCCGTGGCCAAGATCATCGACGCGTTTATCGCTGCAGCGTTCGTTCCTGGCGACCCGAGCATGGCTTTTTTGTCGTGGATACGCCTCAGGTATTCAGTCATGGCGATCAATACCATCGAGATGCTCGCGATCATTCTCATCATCTGGTTCCGCTCCAAGCGGAAAGCCAGCATCTTGATTTTTTCCGGGTATTCGCTGGCATGGATTCTCGTTTTACTGGTCGCAAGCAGTTACGAAACGATTTCGAAAACCCTGTCATATCTCGTCGTTCCGGTCATGATTGCCTTGATATTCACGTTCGTGTTCACGTATCGCCAAAAACGACTCGTGAACAAGTTCAACTCGCTAGTCGTCGCGATCGGGACCATAATCTACGCGGCATCGCAATTCATTCGTCCATCATTGACCAATATGGGGTCCAGCGCGTGGGGTTTGACATGGCTTAGTGAACTCATTGATTTGATCGCATGGGCACTCATTTTTTGGGGATTTTTCAAGCCAGCGATGCCCATCAAGAAAGATGCAGAATATCAAGAAGAAATCGTCGCGTAATTTTTTTTTATTTTTTTCAATCTTCCTCATATCCAATTTGTGGTAACTGCAAATTGCGACCTGATAATTTCTACGCTCTATACGGCGCGAAAAGCCGGTATCTAGGGGATCCAGGAACGAGCAAAAAACGGATGACATTCCTGGTTACCACGAACCGCGATTGTTGCCACAAACATTCCATAAACATAACCTTCAAATACGCGAAAAAGAGTCATCTACTTAGATGTTGTGAGTACGAATACACGCGATGTGTTCGGGACCACAATCATTTGTACGCCCAAAAAAGCAACCAGACATTTCCGTTTTCGGCCACGAGCGCAGACTCGTGGCCTTTTTCTTAAAACACGGCAAAAAAACCTCCCTTCAAAAAAAAAAGCGTGATCATGACATGAAGCATCAAGACCCGATCTGCAAACGAATCCTTGACGATGACACGCGGTTTATCATGAGCACGGAAAGCCGGGTGTTTTATTTCTGCTCTGCAGAATGCAAAAAACACTTTGAACAAGCACAAACACTATATCTGGTCAAGCGTGTCGATCAAAACCAAAGAAAATGTTATAAAACGCGGCCAGCATGCAAGCCGGCTTATCCAAAGGTATAATTTCCGATAAAAAGTGAATTCGCGGCGATATTCCAAAATGATCTTGATTGCAAGTGATGATACTTCTATGGCATGGGATGATCTGAACGACATCATCGATGAGCTCAGGGAAGTTATGGATGAAATCGAGCGGGACCACCCTGATTTGAACACTTTCAAGGCACCCATTGCACGTGCCATCGCTTCCTTGCGTGCTGATAAAGCAAGCGTTGAATTCGGCGCGAAAAATGCCCGCTGGCACGGGATTAGGATTGATGCGATCGACCCAGCCGCATCCAAGCTTCCACGACATTCCAGCCCCGGTCGCGATCAATACCTGAAAAAAATTGCCGATAGAAAACTGTGCGAAGAACTCAACCTTGTTTTCGAATGAACGGTGGGATTTTTCAATGGTTCAATGCAAGAATTGCCGGAATTTCAACGGGACTGATTTTCTGAGAGGATCTTGCAAGACAAACTTCACGAGATATTCATCGTGTTTGGACCTTCCCATCTTGCTCCCTAAATTGGAGCGGTCGTGTTCATTTTTTAGTAAGAAGTCCTTCGCTTTCTAATCGCTCGTTTTTTCGAGGCACCATTTTGTCAAAATTCTTTATGCATGTTCCGTGATGTCAAATCACTTAATGAGAGAAATTATCCGGCTCAACACGTTTATGCTTTTTAAAAAAGCGTGTTGAAGATTGCCATCTCTACTTAAACATCTACTCTTCGTTCTACTTGGAGCGTTATTTCTCGCTTGTTATTTAACATATAAAAGTATAGAGTATAGAATGGAGATGAAATGGTTGCAGATTGACCAAGCGGGATGGTATCGAACATGAAAGGAATGCGCGAATTCGCCACGATGGGGAAGCAAATGGTCTCTTACCTTGGTAATTTTGTAAAAATGGGACTCGCGAGCATTCCAATCGCCGTGAACTTCGATATCACGTATAACTGCAATCTTCGATGCGAGCATTGTTATTATTGGACTTCCATAAATGCCCTGGGCATAAAGAATTGGGAACTCACCAACGAGCAGTGGATCGACGTTTTCAAGTATTATCAGAGGCTTGGGGTCAAGAACGTGTCGCTCACGGGTGGCGAACCCACGCTTCGAATGGATCTAATCGCGGAAGCCCACAACTATTTTCCTCAAGTCCAGACCGCGACGAACGGCATGATCCGCATCCCTGAACGTGTCCAGCCACACGGGATTTGGCTATCGATCGATGGTCCCGAGGAAATCCACAACAAGATCCGTGGCTCAAAAAATTGCTTTCGAAAGCTCGTCGAAAATTACCAGGACGACAAGCGGGTCGCCGTGAGCTCGACGATATCGACGACGAATTACCAGTACATCGAGGATATCGTCAAAGTCGTTGAAAAGTTGGGAGTCAAGGGCGTCTTTTTTATGCTGTATTCGGGAAATCGTGGAAACCCGTTGATGCCAACGGGGCGGATTTACGTGAAAATTATGAAGGATCTCAGCCGGATGATCAAGGAGCATCCCGATACCGTGCTGATCACCGAGGATATGCTGCAAGCCTATCATAACAAGGACTTCATCAAGGTATGTCCTTTTCTTGGAAAGCACCCCGGCGTCCAGTCTTTTTACGCGGATATGACCCGGAAGCGGTGCGTCATGGGCGATAACGTGGATTGCACCACGTGCTCATGCATCGTGCCCGTTGGCACCTACGTGGTCCAGCATAACTTGGCAAATATGGAAAACTATGACAAGATCATGCGGATCTTGTCATGAACCTTTCTTTTCGCTACGTCGCCGGATTTCCTTGATGATTGCACTGTTGTCGAGATCGCCATCTCCATTCGCGATGGCCTTGTCGAGCAATCGCGCGTGGAAATCGCTGAGTGGCAAGATTTTCCCGGCCCGTTCCGCGGCGCGGATCATCAGCCCGACATCCTTCCGGTGCTGGGCCAGCTTTCCTTCCGTGGTGAAATCGCCTTGCACCATCTTCGAACCCTTCAAATCAACAACGCGGGAATAGGCTGGCGTGAGCCTTAGCAGATCCAGAAATGCATTTCCGTCGATCCCAAGCGCCTCGGCGAACACGATGCCCTCGGCGAGCGCGGCACGGTTCAATCCAAGCACGAGATTGATCGCGAGCTTGGCACGCGCGCCATAGCCTGTACCACCGAGATAAATTGCTTTGTTTCCCAATGCCTGGAAGATATCCTCGCACGAATCAAATGCAGCTCTGGATCCTCCCACGAGATAGACTGCTTCGCCGCTCGATACCTGCTTGCTAGTGCCCGATATCGGTGCTTCGAGATATTCGATGCCTTCTTTGCCCAGATCCACCGAAATGCTTGCCGCTTCTTCAGGCGAGCCGGTGCTCGTGTCGATGATGATCTCAGGGCGCCGCGGTGCCGAGAGGATTCCATCTTTTCCAAAGAGGACTTCACGAATGATCGCGGAGGTCATTAGCGACAAAACAACTCGCGGTGCCCGAGCTGCCACGTCCGCTGGCGAGGTAGCTGCTTTCCCTCCGAGCCTTTCCAGGCTTGCGATCTTTTCAGGGACGATGTCATAACCGATGACCTCGAACCCGGATTTCACCAGCATCTCCGCGAGGCCCGTGCCAACGAGCCCGATCCCGATCAAACCTACTATGGGCATATATGATCACCTGAGGTCAAACAAGGAACCAATGTGTATCGCGTTCAACAAGGCATCAGCGGATTCGGGCCATGGATTGTCCTGGTTCACTACGGGGAATTTCACGAGCCGCAGTAGTATTTCCCTGATCTCGCCTGGTTCCATCGAGAAGAAGTTATCTGACGCGATGAAATCGAGATCCACGGGTTCAATGTAGACGAATAATGCAATGGCATTACTCGTGATGGCGATTTTATATCGAGGTTCTCCGGTCGGTGCCGGATCCATCTTTTCAGCATTCAATGTGAGCCGCGGGTCTTGTAAGGGAAAATCCTTTGGATCACCGAAGAG
>JAUQYW010000246.1 GCA_030587525.1 Candidatus Sigynarchaeota archaeon
AGTTATGGGGGTTTTGCATTTATAGCATTTCAGCGTCATAATCAATCACCTATTCATCTCAATAACCCGAATTAATCATATAAAAATGCGATCAAAGCGTAAAAGGAGGTCACGGAATTGAAGGACGCAGCTTAATTAATGGAATGATGATATGCATCTATTCCCAGCAATCGCGCCGGCGAGCTGGTCGACGGGCACGCGCAGCACACGCGTGCCCGTGCTGTTGATAATTACGTTGGCCGTGGGTGCCGAGAGGGCATAAATGAAAAAAAGAAGAGGATCACTAGCTGAATCATCAATGTTGCGCGGATAACTATGGGTAACTATACGGTAACCAGAGCCCCGGGCGCGGGTGCACGAGAGGTTTGTTATCCGTAAAATCTGGACTCCCCGGAATACAATACGGCGTGTTCCAGGTGTGCGACAGCTTGCACGTGTAAGGCTGGTTTTGTGTCGCGTCGGGATACCAATAGGTGTAATCGTGCCAGTAGTTTCCATACGTGCCGTCATCCCACGAGTTCGTCCCGGGAATCGAGCCATCGATCATTAGACCCTTTGACACGAAAGAGTTCTTTGAGAATAAAGTCGTCCCTGTACCACTGACGAGTTGCATGGCATAGCTAGACTGAGCCTCGAACCGGTTCGATGTCACAGTGCTTCCAGAGACCGCCGATAACCAAGCGCCAGTATTGCAGCCATAGATGAAGTTATTATCAATCGTGCACCCGGAAACAAGGATCAGGCATATTCCGAACCAGTTGGGCACCGAAAAGGTACTATCCTCAATCATGATGTTAGAACTAGAATATGCATAGACACCTCGTACAGTGTTACCTCCCGATGCCCCAACAAACGCGCAGTTCTTGAATCGCACGTACGCATTGGTGCCGTAGAGGTAGACGAGGTTGGTATTTGTCTCGTTGATAAGCCATCCGAAAATGAAATAAGGCTCCGCAGCCGTCCCGTCTCCCCAGATGACTCCATTAGCAGCCGTGAAGTACGAGTTATCCCAGACCTCGATGATATCATGTGCTTTGTGGGGAAAGGTCGGATCAGAATGAAACACGCCATCCTCATCCCCATCTGTCCAGCCGTCGCCGTCAGTGTCAACCTTGTACGGGTTCGACCTATATTTCTGAACCTCGTCGATGTCGGCGATGCCATCGTTATCTGAATCGTGCGATGACTCGAAGGCATCAAAGATATACCTGGGCTTGTGATCCATGAATGATCCACAGACCGTATAATTCTCCGGCAATTCAGCTCCATCCGTAGATGGTCTAGTCTTATTTTGACTCTTTTCGAAATAATCCGAATACGAGTTGTTCTCGATGAAGTTGCCTGAGGCAACTACCGTTATGGCCCTATTCCCCCACGTGTCATAAAAGACGTTCCAGACGATGGTGATACCAGTCACATAATTGTTGAGATTTATATGCTCATACTGATTGTCATCGAACGCGTTCTTCCTGATGATGAAGCAAGGCGTCCCGCTCGGGGTTCCCGACACCTCTAAACCATGTTGGTGACCCCCAACAAGCGTGTTATTTTCCATAAGCACGTTCCAGGTATCGGCAGTCCAGATATCGTGCTCGGTGATGTAGTCTCCGAGTATCGTGTTGTTGATAAGATTAACTTGACATTTAACATAGAATATGTTGATTCCGCCAGTAGTTCCACCGCACGATCGAAGGATGTTATTCTGGATCGTGATTGTGCCTGATTCTGTTTCGAGATTTCTATTGTCGATAGAGATCCCAGGATACTGGTATGCGGTTATTGCTGTTCCGATCGCGTCCAGATAACAATCCTCAATCGTAATCGAGCTTGAATCGAGAACGTCTATCCCCCTCTTGTCCACGTCGAATATCTTCACCCTCTGGATCTTCACATTCTCCACGCTATCCAATTGAATGGCGCTGATGCAAGAATCCCCCGGCAAGATCGTCAGCATGCAATCCCGGATGACCACGTATAGGTCGGTATTCACCAAGCGGATGCCGTATGATGCGCTCCCGAATCCGATTATCATCTTATTCTCGATGATCTTCGGGCTCAGCTCCGTCCCCGTGCCATTGTAGGTATCGAGGTCACTATTCTCGTCGATATCGATGGCCGGATCCGATGATGCCGCGGGTTTGGACAGGTTCGATAGGTCTTGTTGTCGCGCTCCCGTGCTTTGATCAATAGTCATCACTGTTCCCAGCACGAAAACCCCTGTAATTAGTAGTGCCAGGAAAGGGATCATATAACTTTTGGCTTTCTGTGTCTGTATCATGGATGTTCGCCTCTTTTCTATAGCAACAAGTGAATCTTTATCGGTTTCACCTCGAAAATACCAGCGCCAGCCATAAAAGCGAGGATTGATTGGTTTTGGTCTCTACGAGGCTTAAGGACATATCACTTTTTTTTCTATAAAAACTTATATTAAATCGGGATTCACGCCGCGATAATGCCAAGGAACCCGAGCGCGTACCACGCGAAGCTCACGGTGATGCCTAAGGTCTCGGTGCCCTCGCCCCACGTCACGCCGGGAAACCAGACTCCCTCCGCGTTGAAGAATGCAAGGATGGCAATCCACGCACAAATACACGATGCGGTCATGGCCAAGCGTGCCGCGGCATGGTTCTGGATCATCTTGCCGGCATTATTTTTTTCACGACAGCAAGCGATAGCGAGGATGGTCGCCGCGAGCGCTGCCCCGATGATGCCGACCGTGCAAGCCTTCACCGCGAACAACAATATGCTGCTATCAGGATCCAGCAAGAGCGTCACGAGTGATGTGTAGTCGTTAGTAGAGACCTGTGTGCTGAGCTGGATCGTGGTGACCGTCGTGGCCGCGAGGGGCGAGACCAGCGCGATGGCGGCGCAGCCTCCGATGGCAAGGGTTTTACCCCCGATCGCTGAAGGGTTGCGCAACTTGGCAATAAGTACCTTGATACGCTCTACATTGCGGATCTTGAACAAGATCAATGCCATCAACAACCATATCGCGCATGTTAAGCCACGTGATAAGTTCAGCGTGCTCAGCACGCCGATGGCAGTCCACGCGCCGCTAACGCCGCAAAACAGCGCCCCGGCGATCATGGGATCGATCGTGAACCGGTGACTTTTCCCGGGCTCAGCATTCTCGTCGGACTTTTGGCTTGCCAGGGCCAGAGCGGATTTTCCCGTCGTTGCCGCGATGATCACGGCACCAAGCCGCACGAGGCGGGCAAGCTCGGGTGACGCTAGCAAGGGATATACCGAAAAGAACGCCCTGGTGAGCAAGCGGACGCCCGGGTCAGAGATCTTGGTGCTTAATTGTGCACGTGCGAGGTGGAGCAATGGCAAGGCGAGATGGATGCGAGCAGAGATGGAAGAGTTGCGGCACGCGACGGCAGCCCGGGACAAGACCGACGATATTTTCTCAAGCACATCGCCGTCAGGGAGCACCATGCTTGCGGTTGACGCGAAGGTCGCGACAAATTTGGAGAGTACCGCGATCATGACTGCGACGGCGCTTCGAGGTTGCCGTGCTGCGAGCAGTGCGTTGATATTCGCCACGTCCGGGTCTGCATCTGGTTCGATCGTGGCCATCACGCATCACCCTCGCCAAAAATATGCAGCAATTTTCCCAGCTCGGCATCCAAGCCTTCGATAGCGGGCACGATCGCCTTCACGAGGCCATCCTTGGCAGTATCGAGGTACGGGATTGTGATTTCCTTGATAAACTTCGTGGCGATGGAGGTGCGCTCCGTGGGGGTGCTGACCCGGCCATAGGTGGCGAGCATGGCGAAAAATCGTTCTTGCCACGCGTCGAAGTCCTTGAACAGTGCCTTGCGGGCATTTTCATTCGATGCTATCATGATACAAGCATCGGTTCAACCAATCATAAAAAGAAAAATTGCCATTTTGCGTTAAATAGCCCTATCCCACGAGTACGTCATGATCAACACACCTTCATCATCGCAACCTACCGCTCAGCCTACGCTCGTGCAGCTCAAGATCATCTACTGGGGGCCTGCCGAGGCCGGCAAGACCACGTCGCTCATGGCCGTCGCCGAAATATTCTCCCGGTTCCGATTAGATGACGTGATCAAGGTACAAACGACCGCGGGCCGCACGCTCTGGAACGAGTACACGGCCTTCCAGTTCACCATCCCATCTGGCAGCACGACCACCAACATCGTGGTACATCTGTCCGCGCTCACGGGACAAGAGCGCTTTTTGAACACGCGGGAGTTCGCGGGCGCCAGCATCGACGGGGCGATCTTCGTCGCGGATTGCAGGCCAGAGTTCGCGCAAGCCAGCGCCCGCAGCTTCGAGGAGTTGATGGCGTTCGCGCCCCTCGGCACGCCCGTGATCGTGCAAGCAAACTTCCAGGACATCCCGGCATCGATGCGGCCGCAAAAGCTGGAGGCTGTCCTCAACACCCGTTGGAAAGGCCGGTTCGTGAAGGTCGTGCCGACCGTTGCGACGACGGGGCTTAATGTTTCAGCGGCGTTCCTGGACTTGCTGTACGCGGTCTTGTGCAAGCAAAAATAAGAGTGAAAATAGTTGAAAGATCTTCAAAAAAGAAGATCATGTTACATGTTACAATTCATTGAAAAATACGATGAGAGCGATAATCAAACCTTGACGCGAACGAGGATATTATCCGAATTATTTGATCGGAAAAATGGTGAGTAACATCGGTGAAAACCCGTGTGCATGATCAACCAATCATAGCACAATCACTCTCATTTTACAACAGGTTTTTTCTTTGCGATAACGCTCGGAAAGGGGAGATTTCCGCGAATTATGATGCAAATACATGTGTTTTCTTTATATGTGAACAATTTCACATCTTCCTTTGGATAATCCGCTGTTTTTTCTCCATATTCATACACACACATGATTCCCACGGGAGATTGCTTGCGATAACAATATTCGTCAAATTGTGGTTTGTATTTCTTGTAGATTTCATCAATTTGCTGATTTTCATTTTCGATCTTTAGTTCGACGGGAACCTTGTGGACGTCAATATCCAATGAACCTCTTGCTACTTCACTTTCATCCTCGATGTTATCCTTAAACAAGAAATAAAGATACTGGAATGTCTTATCGTGGAAAACTGGTTCCGAAACTACCTCATCTGTATGAAAAAGAGGCCTGATTAAATTCGAATTATGGAATTTGAAGATCGCATTCAAGACCATTATTAATTTCTTTTCTTCGATTACTTCAATGTCTACGTTTTTTAATAGTCCTTCTTTTATTGATTTTATCTCCGATTGATTCAAGAATTGCATTGCATCGTTAATTTCTTTGAATAGAATGGTAGAAATGCAAAGACATGAATTAACGAGAGCCGGTGCGATTTGTAAAAACCAATTCGTGCTTATAAACTGTTTTACCCTCGAATCGTTATAATTTTCGATATACGACTTAACGATGTCTTGAATTCCCGAAAGATAACTAGTATGCTTCTGCAATATTCCTGGAGCTTCGATCTTGAAAACGTCTAATAATCGCAAGTCAACAGTTTTAGGTATTAGTTCATCGCCCATTCTGGCGCAAAAATCATAGAGACTACCACAATCCTTATATTTATGGCGGATTATGAAATCCAAGGCTTTTTCATTGAATACATCTTGCATTTCTTCATCTCCAGTAATTTCACGTATTTGTTTGGAGAGTAATGCGTATAAAGTCAAGCTATTGACGAGTTTCTCATTAAATTCTAAGAGAGTTAATTCACGCTCCGTTCTATCTTCAAGCCCAATTGAAGTAATGAGAATCTCTTTATTTATTGTGCCCCGAGCAAAATCTTTCTTGATTACTTCAAAAGGATCGTATTTTCTACTACTACCAAAAATCTTTATTTTTTCGTGGGAATATTCGAGCTCATGAAGGAGAATCTGATATAATGGCGGATATTTGTCTAATTGCTCCAATAGATTATTATACGCGTCTTTAAGATCCTTTTTAGATTCGGCATCCTCACCATGTAAAGCATTTTTATATGTTAAATCGACATCTTGGAGAATAACATCTCTATCCACTTCTAAATTAACATATCGGCCAAAATCATTATCAATCGCGGCAAAATCAATCTCCTTATTGTGCAAAGTGCATATTTCTTTAAATTCAGCAAGTTCTTCTTTGATTTTATTGACAATAGGCATTGCTGGAATTGTAAGTTTTAGATCTTCTATCATTTCTTCGTTATATTGCTGTAAGGTCTTGAGATCTCCTTCAATTATACCCAATCTCGCAGAATTACCGTATTGCATTAAATGGTATTTAGCATTAAGAATAGGAAATCTATCCTTGTTCTTTAACAAGTTGATTGCAGGGCCAATACCACCCTCTTCCGAAGCGAATGTTAGTAATAAAGGTTTTTTTTTCCCCTCGATATCAAGATTCCGAAGAACATTTGAGACCGTCGCTTTGAGGTTATAATAGTGGTCATACGCGTAGGCAAAATCAACGGGCATATCGGGGTTGAATAATAGATGATCGAGATAGCTCAGATCAAATGCTTTTTCGTCCCGATATATTTTAAACAATTTTCTCTCATCTAAAACAAGTCTTCCTCTACAGAGTTCTACATTGAACGCTTGAAAAAATGGATCGGTCTGGAATTCTTGCGTAAGTCTTATCATCTCATCGGCATTCGATTCTATAAAAGCTCCAAGAGGCTCCTCTTTACGATTCTGCAGTATGTAGTATAAAATGGCTACGCTCTCCTTGTCATTACATATTTTGAGGTTGAATGAAGTCAATTTTTGTAGAAACTTTTCTTTAAAATAGAGGTAGGTAATTATTTCTTGGAAATTACCACCGTGATTTTCTCGTTGCTGAATTGCCTTCTTGCATATGTCCCAGTAAGCATCGAGTATCTTGTTCTCGCTCATTTCATAAATTCGCTGCCATTCAAGAATATCGGCCCATAGCGAATATTTTATGAATTTAATTTGTTCTTTATTCAGGAAATCGTAGAGATCTTGAATCTTATCAACATGCTCTATGAGGAAATCTATTTCTTGATTAATCCCTTGCAAAGAAAATGTGAGTCTGTTTTTTAATAATTGGCTTAAGGACCCTGAAGGCATTTGCTGGATATGTGTGGTTATTTTCCCTGAATGTTCTAAAATGTTACTCAATGTATCAAGATCGTCGGGATTATCCTTGATTATTTTCCATTCCTCTTCTCTTGGCTGAGCATTCAACTCATTGAACAATAGCAAAAGGATTCTTTCAGAAACTCCGATTTTTTCTCCAATTTTATGAAATAATGTTTTATCTAATAAATCTGAATCTGTTAAACTTGTGATTATATCCGCAAGATCATTCTCATTAACATCTACACAGATCTCTTTTAGAAAATGCTTAGTTTTGATGCTTTTAATTTCATTCCTGAATTCTTGCTTGAACAAGGTATAATTTGATCTTTCATCCGCTAAACTTGCATTTGAATTATTAACTACGTCTTGTAATTCCTGAACTTTCTTTTCATACTTTCTCCGAATAATTTCGGTGTCCTCATTATATGACTTCTTTAAATCTTGTACTATCTTCTCGTTAGATAGTTGGGTTTCTTTGATAGACCGGTTTATCATTTCTTCATAATCATCAATATCTCCTTCGACTTTAGCTTTCAATCCAATGTTTCTATAAACAAAGAATAAGACAATTATAACAAACCCGGAGGCAATTATTGTAACAATCATGGCTGCGATTTCTTGCGGATTTGCTGTAATGTGGAATATCGATATGATCAGGTTTAGAAAGAGCAATATAAGAATACAAAGGGTGAGCCACAAGATAATACGACTTAGTCCGCTTTTAATATCGTTATAAAAGTTAACCATACGGAGTTCTTTCTAGAATAATTTATAATACTTCTGGTTTAACAAGTTGATAATTGCTTCACTTCCCCCTCCTACTATGCCCTGGTCCAAATGGCGGGCGAATTTCTTTTCATCTTGTCTAAAAAATTACCTGATATAGTTAATAACTCGTTAAATAATATTCGTGAGTATCTCGGTGAAAAAGTTTCTCGTTAGATGATTTACACGAGAGAGATTATTATCGTCGGACGACTCGCGCGAAATAACACCGATCTCCCGTTGGGGAAATCTCTAGTTGGATATAATCACTCTTTGGGTGCGATCTCTCGTTGGTTTTTCTCTTTAATCCATATAATTCGCTAGCGATGGTATGTCCGTAACTCAATCGATCAAGAATGCATTGATGCTACACTTTATGCTGGTGAAGCGCCAGCCCTTCGTCATCGCCGGGTTCCTCGATACGGCAGAATTCGCCGTGTTAAAAGATTTCGTACCGCATTGTGTCGTCCACGACTCGCTCGACAAGGCTGGGATGGGCAAGAAAGACGGTAGTATGATGCTCGCACAGCTCGTCGAGTCCGAGGCCGAGGACCTGGTCGAGGGGCAGAAGAACGTCGTCATGATCCACAACGCTGATACCGAGGATCTCCAGCTACTCACTACTACATTCAAGCAGGCGTGGATGGCGTCGACGGTCATCCAAGCGACCGAGCTAGCGAAGAAGTACCAGGTGCCCGTGTACGACATCAAGACCGAGCGATGGGTGAACATCGACACGTCGTCGCACGACACGCTCTGGGCGCGATCACTTCTGAGTTCGCACGATGGCATGGACCTGCGCATGGCCATCAAGGACTTTTACCATGACGCGTGCATGCTGGCGGCGGCGATGCTCAACGGCGACCCGCCCAGCAAGGTCGCGTATATTGTTAAGAAATACGATAATGGAAACACCCGGGATGCCTTGATGGACACCGTCGTAACGTATTTCGGCATCAATGCCCGGGACTTCATGCACGGCATCGAACGCCCCGATACCTGCGTGGTCGAGGTGCCTCCCGCTCCTGCTACCGACATCCCGCTGAAAAAAACTGCTCCGATCGCAATAAAAACCCTTGAATCAAAGAGTGATCCGTTCACTGCCGAGTATTTTTTCTTGAGCAAGAACCCCACGTTTAAGCGAGCGCTCGTGAAGGCGGTCAACGAGTACATCATCCCGGGTAAGTCGTTCACGAGCCCGGCGGGAAAATACGCGTATCTGCGGGGCGAGGGCGCGTGGAAGGGCGCGATGCCACGCGATGCGCTCAAGGCCATCCTGGAAACCATCGTGGGCGGCTGCAAGGACGCGGTCGAGGCTATGGACGCGGCGAAGGCATTTCAGACGAGCGCGGTGGCGTTCAAGATGGGAGAGACAGCGCACATCATCTCGATCATTACCGATGTACTCGCTCATTCCCAGTTACCATCGCCCAAACCGTCCAAGGTTCCGCTCGTTGGCGGCCGGTCGTGGCCGGGCGCGGATCCCCCGCCATCGAAGGCCCCCGCGCTCATCATTTGGCTTAACCAGACCATCTACAAGCTCCAAGCGTTCACCGCGGCGACATCGCGCATCGCCAAGGCTCGCGGGCTGGCTGGCGCGGGGTTCTCCCGGTTCGTATCTATTCCTCTCCCCAAGCCACTAGAGCAATGTACTGGCAAGGAGCTCGTTCCCTGGATTCAAAATTCGATCGAAAACTTGACTGCATGGCTCGACCAACTGCAGCCGAAGGTGACCGGGAAGGTATCAACACGCAAGAAAGGGAGGGTTTCTCCATGACCATTGCCGAAGAGCAGCCCGTGATGAAAAAGCACCACGTGGTCGTCGACGTGGACGCGGAGAAGGACATCAACCTCGACCTCGACTACAACGTCAACGACACCCGCCTCAATGCGATATTGCGACAGAACGGTATGAAGGTACTGCGACGCATCCAGGCCGTGGCTATCCAGCGCGGTCTATTCTTCCGGCAATCCATGCTCGTCATCTCGCCGTCAGGCTCGGGCAAGACGCTGATCGGCGAACTGGCGGCGATCAATTCCATCATCGAATCGTTCGGTAAGGCAGCGTACCTCGTGCCCTTGAAAGCCTTGGCGACCGAGAAATACAAGTATTTCGTGAAGTCATACACCCGGCTCGGCATCAAGATCGAGATCTCGATCGGCGATTACGACCTGCCTGCGGAAGATCTTGCAGAAGCCGACCTCGTGGTCATGACCTATGAAAAGCTCGATTCCATGCTCCGTTCGTCGCGCGGCACCATGGCCGGGACGTTCGGTGCTCTTGTCATAGATGAAATACATGTAATGGGTGAGCCGGAGCGCGGGCCGCGGCTCGAATCATTGGTCATCCGCGCGTCCAAAGCACTAGGTGACGTGCAGATCATCGCCTTGTCAGCGACCGTGGCGAACCCCGTCCCGCTCGTCGAGTGGTTGTCGAGCCTCGGGCATGACATGCTGCTGCTCGTGTCGAAAGAGCGCCCCGTGCCGCTCGAGCACGAGATCATTGTCGCTCAGGATAACGTGGCAGCCATTTCAGAGATACTGGAAGCCATCGCGGCGGATGGCGGCCAATGCTTGATCTTCACGCGGTCGCGGAAGCGTGCCGAGCAGCTCGCCAAGCAACTATCGGGCGCGTGCGCCGGGTGCGCCACGAAAGAATCATATCAAGCCCGCGTCGAGCTTGCCTTCAAGATGAAGCGCACGTCGAGGTATTCCGACTTGCCGCCCTTGCTCGTGAAGGGCATCGCGTACCATCACGCAGGCTTGGCAACGCAAGAACGCGACCTCGTGGAACACGCGTTCATCAACCGGCATATCATTGCCATTTGCTGCACGACGACTCTGTCGGCGGGGATCAACATGCCCGCGCGGGCCGTGATTCTCGAAGATTACAAGCAATTCTCGGTGCACGAGAAGGACGTGGCGGATAAACGCAAGTTCATTGCAGCGGGGAATTCACCCGTCATGTTCAAGCCGATCCCGCGCAACACTTTTCACCAGATCGTGGGACGGGCAGGCCGTGCCGGGTTCGATGAGAAGGGCACCGCGTACATCCTGGTTCATTCCCGGGAAGAACACACGTGGGTTGAAGGGTATTATTTCAAGCGCAATGGCGAAACCTTGGAACCCGCATATGATAACCTCACGTCTGCCCTCGCCAACCGGGAAGTCATGCTGGAGCAGCTGCTCGTATTCGCGCACGAGATGCAGACCGTCACCTACGACGACCTCAAGGCATTCTTTTTAAAGTCGTTTTACCGGCACTTGCTCGGCAAGGGTGAACCGCCGATCGACACCCTGCTCAAGATAAAGCACGTATCCGCAAAGGATCTGCTCGTGAACTTGCCGCTACTGACCACTTACGCGATTACCGTGTACGAAGCAACTGCCGAGCGCATTTCAGGGGCGCTGGAAAATACCGTGATGGCACGACGGTACGAGTGCCAGCTCACCGCACGCGGCGGCTACTCGTGCTCGTGCGGCGCGAAGCCCGGGGCTGGCTTGAAAGGCGCGTGTGAACACTTGCGGTTACTAATCAAGGAAATATTGGTCTCGAACCCGCGCTTGGAGCACGCCGTGGACGATATGCTCATCGTAGCCTTGCGGGAAGAATGCCACGTCGATTACCTCGTTGACAGCGGTTTTATCGAGCCGATCGGGGACAACGAATATCGCTGCACGTCGTTCGGGTCACTCGTTTCCCGGCTTTACGTGTATCCTTCCGTCGCCATGTTCGTGAAGCGCGAGATACTGAAACGGGTCTCGGATGCTGCGCCTGTGCTCGCGTTCGAGCCGTGGTTCTTTACCCTGGTCCACGACATCTACGAGGATCAAGACATGGCACGGGGCCCCGGCGTGTTCTTCGCCGCGTGGCACTGGATCGAGGAGGAGATCATGGACGTGGTGCTGGAACCCGTGCGCGTGCCGATACCGGAGCTAAAGGGGCTCGGACCTGCCGATGACCCCGTGTATCCCGGGGATTTCAACAACTTCAAGACCGACTTGCAGCGGTGGGCGCGCGTGGCGGGAAAGATCGCCGGGCACATGGGTATCTCAGCCATCGAGGCCGCATGCGCGAACCTGGAACGGCGCATCGAGCACGGGGTCAAGATCGAGCTGCTGCCGCTCGTGGAAAATATCAAGGGGGTCGGCCGGATCCGGGGCCGCATGCTGTTCAAGGCCGGGTGCAAGGACATCGATGCCGTGCAGCAAGCAGATCCCGGGAAATTGGCATCGGCGACGGGGCTGCCAGGCCAGACATGCGAGCGGATCGTCGCGTCGGCCAAGGAATACACGCCGGTCGAGGATCAAGGCGAGCCAGAATAACTTCTCCCTCGCTTATCCAGATTCCCTGCCTCATGTCTATGGAAGCATGGGTGAGGAGCAAGAGTGATGCCTGCTGCTTCGCCGCTAAATCGCCACTCACGCCACACTTGAGAATGAAGGTGAGTGCCATCACCCCAGTATCCCGCGACGGGATGGGCAGGGTGTTTGGGCCTCCACCCCGCCGAGGCGACCTGGGATGATCCACACTAATCTCCATCTCGATGTGAAGGTGCTACGATCAAACAGTCGTGCAGCAAGCACCACCTTGCGGTGGTACACTCCCAGCAGCCTGTCACCAGGAAGCCAGGTTTTAAAATTCCATGTCCGTGAAATTGTCCGTGATATGAAATTTTCAAAAAAAGATATGCACCCTTCAGATATTAAGTCTATCCGATGCTCCAAACTCCTCTTGAATTCGCGTCTTGCATAGAACTCCCTAATTTTTATACAACATTTTTGTTTTTAACCAGCCAACGAGAGTCTCATCGGTGATTGCTTGGCGGTACGATGCAAATTGGTCATAACAAAAGAAGTCTTGTCCAAGGCGCGATCCTGGTACGAGGCCACGCCCTTCCTTAAACTCAACGGCATGGCGCTGCGCGACTACCAGGTCGAGGCGGCGTGGAGCAGTTACATCAACCACGACACACTGTTCGTGCTGCCGACCGGGCTCGGCAAGACCATGGTGGCCGTCTTGCACGTGGCAATGGTCGCCAACGATATGAAGGACGACAACCGGTACGGCATCTTCGTGATGCTCGCGCCGACCCGCTCGCTGCTCGTCCAACACCAGGAAGTCTTCGTCGACAAGCTGATCATTCCCCCGCAAGACATCATGATCGTGGACGGCGGCATGGAACCGCACCTCAGGGAGGAGTTCTACGCCGGGATCGGCATCGACCGCCCCGCGGTGCTGTTCATGACCCCGCAGACGCTCAACAACGACCTGGAAAGGAACCGCTTCCCCCGGGATCGCCTCGCCAGCGTGATCTTCGACGAAGCGCACCACGCGACCCTCGATCACCCCTATGTGCTGATTCGCAATGACTTGAAGAAGCAGGGCTTCCACCCGCGGGTGCTCGGGATGACGGCATCCCCAGGAGAAACCGAGGAAGAGATCGCTGCTTTGTGCCAAGCCCTCGATATCAATCCTGCGCACGCGATTTTCAAGTTTCGAGAAGATGCCGATGTTCAACCATACATTCACCCGATAACATTGCGAAGGCTTGGTGTGGATTTGCCCGACACCTGGACGGATGCACTTCAATGTCTGGTGCAGTCGCTCGCCCAGTGCTGCACGTGGCTCGTCATGGCGGGCATCGCTGAGGCCGACGTGGTCAACGGCAAGCAGTTCAAAAAGGCCATCCCCAAGATGTTTTTTCTCGACTTGTTCCAGAAGTTCAGCAGCGACGAGCAAGGTGGCCCTTTGAAATTCAAGATATTATCGCACTTGGCG
>JAUQYW010000248.1 GCA_030587525.1 Candidatus Sigynarchaeota archaeon
TCGATGAACTCGCGAGGCATCTCGATGAACTGGTGAGACCCCAAGTCTATCTAGGATCACCTAAGATCAAGTAGATTACAACCCCAATGATCTTATACCCGCCGCTTCAAATACGCATTGGCATCGCGTTCACGAGTATATCTTTAACTCCATTGAATGGGATATCCTATACTATGGAATTCCGAAACCTTTCCAGCGGCGATGTTCCCGGCATTTTGCAGATCCAGCAAGAAGCCTACAAGCCGGAATTTATTGAATCATCCAGCGTGTTCGAGCAAAGAATACAGTTGTTTCCAGCCGGGTGCTTAGGGTGTTTCGAGGCGTCCAAGTTCATAGCCTATGCAATAGCACACCCGTGGCGGCTAGGAGAAATCGTTCCGTTCGATAGTCTCATCGAAAAAATTCCCCTCGATGCTGACTGCCTGTACATCCACGATGTCGCCGTATCGCACGATCACGGGCAAGAGGGTATTGCGCGGCGCTTTATCACCATGCTTGTCGAAATCGCGCAATCTCGCGGGCTCAAGGCGCTCACGGGCGTTGCCGTTCAAAAAAGCGAGGGTATCTGGCACCGGCTCGGGTTTATCGAAAAACATAAGCTCGAATACGCGCCTGGAGGCCCTGGGAAATATGTGATCCGGAAATTGGATGCTGATGAATCGCGTACGAAAAAGAAACGACTCATATGACCCTGCAATCTGCTCAAGTATGCGGGGGAGAATCCGTTGATGCAACGGCCTTGTCGTGCCCGTTCCCGTTTCCATTTTTCTTGTGGTTATGGGTTTCCCGCAGCAAGATGTCGTGAAGTACCTTGTAGATACCACCCGCCTTCATGTTGAAGATGGGTTTTGCTTTCTGGTTGATTTCCTTGACACGCGGCAGGTAGATTGCAACGAAAATGGCACGCGTGATGCCCGAGAGCAAGAAGAGCACCAAGAATGCCCCGGTTCCAAGTATTGCAGGTGGAAAAATCGCGATGATCGAGCTACCGAGAATACCACCTGCGATTTGGCCGATGCCCACCACCAAAGTATAATAGGCAACGTATGCGCCGCGCTTTTGCGATGGTACGCTATCATAGATGAAATTTGACGTGGCGAGATTGAACGCGGTCCAACCAATCCCGCCCCAAACCTGCGGGCCAAGCGCGATGCCGATTGGCGTGTTGAGAAACACCCACATGATCGGCAGCGTGGGGACGATGATGGCGCCGAGGCGCATAAGCCGCACGTTGCCGTACTTGTCGCCGAACTTTCCAACGAACGGGAACGCGAACAATGACACGAGGGAAGTGATTACCCCCATGAACACGAAGGTCACGTAGTCGAACCCGAGCCCACCACCAGACACGGGCGTGAGCATATATACATTGAAGAAACTCCCGCCTATCCATTGCCCGAACGTGATGAGCATCACGAGCAGCGTGAACTGTCCAAAATTAGTCCGCGGCAGATCCCGGACAAAATCTCGCAGTCTCACGTGGTTTTCTTTCGTGATGGTTAATCTTGGATAATAATGCTTGTGGAACAGGCCCCATGAGGTCAACCGGGCACCGAGCCCTATTACGAACAAGATGACGAAGCCCAGCAGCACCAGACCATGATCCTCGAAATCTTGCAGCCAGATGGAAAGGCCCATGGCAATGGACATAGACGTCGCGGTCGTTATCAAGTTCCGCTTTGCAAAATAGCGCCCGCGGGAATCGGGTGGAACGATGTCGCCCATGTTACTGACCCAGCTCGGACTCATAAGACCACCCGCCAAGTTATACAAGCCATAAAAAGCCAGCAAGAACCAGGTTATGGGTTCCCAGATGATCTCGTCGGTTATCGCCGCAAAGATCGACATCACGAGCAGCATCATCCCCGTGAGCGCCATGCCGAGGATTCCATTGATGATGATGCCCCTGCGGGAATGGGTATACATGAGGTGACTACCGATTACCTGGCCGGTTGGATTCACGATGCCCGGCAGAGCCGTGAGAATGCCGACCTGGAACGGGGTCGACTGGATGGCGAGCGCGAACGGGACGAGAAAGTTATCCGTAACCGTATTGCTCCCGATGCCAAAACAACCCTCCGTGATGGCGATTTTCATCGTGGATTTTCGCTTCAACTCCTCTGCGCTTGAGGTTTCATCACAAGGAGATTCTGCGGAGCTTTGCTGTACCATCGAACATCGCCGATACTTGCGCGGAGTTACGGTCGCGACCATCTGGAGGGTATTCATAAGAAAGCAATGAACCAAACATTAAATATGCGATCATTGCATCTTATGCGGTGGCACGTGGAAACGGGTGAAAAAAGTTGATAGAAAATAAAAAACAAGTCAATAACGTGTGCTGTGCTCATTCACTAGGCCGTGGGAATTGCCAGCGCTACAGCTTCAACCTTGGACCTCTTCTTAAGCCTTGGCACGAGAGCGAATAACCCCCATCCTGCAAGCGCGCCCAAGTATTCGGCCATGGGAATTGATATGAGCGCGAACCACCTGTTCCATCCGATAATGGAAAAGATGATGATGGCCACGGCGATATAGACGCCGAGCAGCGTGAAATGGATCGTCTTTTTCTTGGTCAAGCCAAATTGTTGCGTGAAAATGAACATGCCCATGAAGCCGAAGAAAAATATCGGCCACGAGAGACCCGTGGATGGCCCGCTGTCCCTCAGGTAATCGCTCTCAATAGCCACCACGGTTCCGTGGAGCCAGACAAATGCCTCAAGAAACACGATCCACTTCCTTCCCAGGTGGATTTTTAAAAAGAAGCTCGATCCTTGGATGAGCAGCAAGAACATGTACATGAAGCCGAAGAACATAGCAATGGATCCGTCCATCGGGTGGAACCAGAACGTGTAGATGAGCGCCCACAAGATGTAATAGCCGTGCCACTTGTAGATGCCGTTCATCGCATCCTTGCCGATAGGGAGCTTCTTGCCCCAGAAGAACCCGCGCCGCGGGTTTTCCATAAGCAAGATGAGCAAGAGCATGAGAATTACCGAGAATTGGCTTGTCCATATGGGCACCGTTTTCGCAAGGCCATCGTACCAGATTTGCGTCTGGACGAGATGCAGCGTGACAAAGCCTATGTTCGTGCCAAGGATGGCATAGTGGATCTTGTCCGGTTTTCCAGTCCATTGTGGCTTATTATTGCCGAGCTTGCGCATAGCTTTCACGGTCAGCGTCCAAATCGTGATCTGGTGTGTGAAGTAAAACACCCACGATGTTAAAATCGGCCATAACGCGGCCACGGGTAGCTGCCAAAAGTACCACGTGGCACCTTGATCGGGGATGAAAGGCCCGTAAATCGATGCCATGCGAGCTTCGAGGCCGATGCTGGCAAACCAGAGTAAAATCGTGAATCCTAGGCTGAAGGCAATGCCGATCCACAAGATGCGGGTGTCTGTTCTTGGTTCTGGTATCGAAGAGGTTTCAGTTGCGGAATCTGATCTTACCATATTTTCTCCCTCAAGAATAATCGTGAAATGTTGATGTGGGCATTGAAAAGGCCTTCAAGAAACTGACGCTTATGGACGATTCAGCTATCTTTCATGGGTTTTATAATTACTAAGTCCAATCATTGTTCGATGATATTATGATGCAAGCTGATACATCAACCTTGTATAGCCTAATGATTCGGAGCCGCTTGTTCGAGGAAGCAGTGAAACAACTCTGGGATGCCGGGAACATCTCGGGCGAGATGCATCTCGGCATCGGCGAGGAAGCGGTAATTGCCGGCGTCGTTTCGCAGCTGACCGACGGCGATGCCATGGCTCTTGACCACCGGGGAACCGCCGCTCTTCTCATGCGGGGGGTTGACCCGCTATCGATCTTGCTTGAGTGCATGGGACATGCCCGTGGCATGTGTGCTGGCCAAGGTGGCCACATGCATCTCTTCTCCAAGGATCACCTCGCGGCATCGTCGGGCATCGTGGGTTCCGCGGGTCCTGCGGCGGCCGGGTTCGCGATCGCCGCGAAATATAAAAAATCCGATAAAATTGCGGTCGCCTTCTTCGGCGAAGGCGCGATGAACCAGGGTATGATGCTGGAATCCTTGAACCTCGCTGCAGCTTGGAAGTTACCAGTGCTCTTTGTCTGCAAGGATAATGGCTGGGCGATCAGCACCCAATCCAAGGATGTTACCGGGGGCAACTTGGTCGATCGAGCGAAAGGGTTCGGCATCGAGGCCGTTGCAGTGGATGGTATGGACGTGGAGGCAGTCTGGAAGGCCGCGTTCGAGGCAATTCTCAAGATTCGCTCCGGGAACGGGCCATTCTTCATCCAGGCAAAATGCGAACACCGCGAAGGCCATTTCCTCGGAGATCCATTGCTTAGGTTTCACGAGGCGCCGATAAAAAATTACGGCCAAGTGCTCGGGCCACTCATGAAAGCTTTGTTCTCCCGGAAGGGTGCGTCGATGCTCAAGCGGTCTCGCAGTATGGGTAAAGTGCTCTCCCTCATCTCGCTATCGGGCAAGCAGCGAAAATTGGAGCCTGATCCCGTGGACACGAGCCAGAAGAAGCAGCAAGAAGACAAGCTCCGGCTTGACCAGATCAAGGAAGCGGCCGCGAAAGGGATCGGCAGCATCGTGCAGCAAGCTCTCGAAATAACCAAGGGAGGTCGGGACGCGTGAAGAAGATGCGATTTGCACAGGCGATCGAAAGCGCCCTCGCGCAAGCAATGGCCAAGGACGAGAGCATCTTCATCCTAGGCGAGGACGTTCACACGTTACGGGTCAACTTGCTCACCCGGTTCGGGGCGGATCGCGTGAAGTCCACCCCGATCAGCGAGAGTGCCTTTCTCGGTGCTGCAGTCACTGCAGCAATGGCTGGCTTGCGACCTGTCGTGGAGATCATGCTCGTCGACTTCATCGGGGTCGCTATGGATGCGATACTGAACCACGCGGCGAAGATTGCATCTTTTTCCGGGGGAAAATGGCACGTTCCCCTCGTGATCCGCGCGGCATGTGGTGGCGGGTACGGCGATGCTGGCCAGCACGAGCAAAGCTTGTGGGGCTGGCTTGCTCATATCCCGGGCATAAATGTGGTCGTGCCATCTAATCCTTCTGATGCAGGCGGGCTGATGCTCACTGCTCTTTCACAGCAGGAGCCCGTGATCTATCTGGAGCACAAGCTCCTAGCCGACTATTGGCGGGATTATTTAGGTGGCACTAGTCGTTCCAACATCTCCATTAACGTTCCCGCTGCTGGTGTCGAAGGGGAAGTGCCTGATCATTGGGAACCCGTTCCCCTGGGAAAATCGACAGTTGTGAAAAAAGGTAAAGACATTACGATAGCCAGCGCCGCGGTCGGCGTGCATCAATCCATCGAAGCGGCAAGCATCCTGGAGAAAGAAGGCATCTCAGCAGAGATAATCGACCTTCGGAGCATCGTGCCCCTCGATATCGAAGGATTAGTGGCTTCTGTCAAGAAGACCGGAGCACTGCTAGTCGTCGACGAGGATTACAAGATGTTCGGCTTGTCGGGCGAAATCTGTGCGAGCTTGAAAGAAAGTGGTCTCACGTTCAAATATGGTCGTGTTTGCACGGAAACAACTATACCATTTGCAAGGGCACTCGAGGACCAGGTTCTACCAAATACCAAACGGATCGTGGATGAATCGACGAAACTTTTGAAAGCTTAGCTTATTTATTGAATGAATCGAGAGCAAAATCCCAGGAAATTATGCAATTTTTTTTCTAATAAAAAAATAAACGTGAAAAAAGGATTTTAGAAGAAATCGTCGAATCCCCAGTAGTGCGACTCTTCATCATCGATAATCTTCTCAAAAAGCCTTCGGGTGACCGTGTCGTCGCGTTTCAATGCCTCGGCGACGATGCCGCGGTAAAGCATAATAGCATCATCCTCGGCCTTGTGGTCGAGCTTCAAGAAATCGTCGGCATTTTCGCCGACTTGCGGCAGCGGATCGGGAACGGCCACGGCCTCGCCCTTCACTCGGTAAATGCGTTCAGCTATCATCTCCAGGTGTTGCATTTCCACCATGAAGACCTTTTTCAAGAGCTCGCTGACAACTTTCGCCTTGTTTTTGTCCTCGATAACTTCCAACGGGGTTTCGAGCTTGCGGAGGGTTAACCAGTTTGCTTTCTCGTGCTGGTTAGTGTATTGGATGATGGCACTTATTTCCCCCGCTACACCCTTGTTCAACAGAGCCAGGTAATCATCCGTGAACACTGCGCGGAAATGTTTCGATTCCGGCTCGATCTCCGGTGGTTCCTTGTCGTCGATTGTGAGCAGTTCCTGGAACCTGAAGAGGTGCTTTTCCTCATCGCTGTATATCTTGATGAAATCATCGTAGGTTTCCATATCACCGATCTTGCGTGCTTCCTCGATAACCTTCCGGTACAGGATCAGCGCTTCCTCCTCGGCTTTGAAATCGTTCTTGGCGAAATCTTTGAGCCCCTCGCCGACGTTGACCTTGGCGCCCTTGGTTGTTGCTTTACCACCAAGAAAATAGATGCGCTCTATGATTTTCGCGGCATGCTTCATCTCCTGAATGCCGAAATCCTTCAGATCTTTCGCAATCGTTTCGTAGGTCGTCTTGTCAAGAAGGATGTTTTCCGCACGAACTTTCCTGAGTATCTTCTCCATCTTGCAATGCTGGAGCAAATATTGCAAGCTGACTTGGATCTCGCGCGAAACTCCTTGGTTCAAGAGTTCAATGTACGCATCGTTGATTTGTACTGCCATGTAATTCAACTCCTTTGGTTACACACACACACTTTATTAGCACGTATATAACGATTATGGCTTTGAGCAATTCGTGGATGAAGAAGGCGACATTAACTCTCGAAAATTCAGGTCATTCCTTGATCAATTTATGCTTTTCATACATGTCGATGATGGCTATTGCGACCTCATCTGGAGTCATGCTTGACGTGTCGATTAACAAGCTCGTCGCCGACACGTAGAATGGCGCCCGCAATGCGAGCAATCGTTCTATCTCAGCCTTTGGATCCGGCTTGGCGAGCAGCGGGCGGTTTTCCTTGCCATCCGCAATGATCCGCTGGTGGATGATGTCCGGCCTCGCGGACAAGCAGATGATGACCGCCCCGCGCCGCATGTACATGATGTTGATCGAGTTGAGCACGGCTCCGCCACCCAGCGAGAACACGGCATTCTCGATGGTCGAGGCGGCCTTGATCGTCGCGATCTCGATCTCCCTGAAGCGGATCTCACCATCCTCGGAAAAGATTTTCGGAATCGATTTTTTTGCCGCTTTTTCGATGAGCTCGTCGGTTTCGACGAATTTCTTGCCGAGCTTCGCGGCAACGATCCGGCCCGCCTTGGTTTTACCGGTTCCCATGAATCCAACCAAGCAAATGTTTTTCATGACGGCCATGTTCATCAATGATGGCATGTGGAATTTTATGGTTTTGCCTTCGGCACTCGACGCGGAATCGTTAAATAGCACGTATCCGAGCGAGGTACATGGCTATCGCGATCTCGGGAAAGACCAAGATCTTGTGCGTGATCGGGGATCCGATCGAGCACACGATGAGCCCGGCAATGCACAACGCCGCGATCCAAGCGCTTGGGCTCGAGCTCGTGTATGTTGCGTTTCATGTGAAGCAAGACCAGTTGAAGCAAGCCTTCGACGGGTTCCGTGCCCTAGGCATCCTCGGTATCAACGTGACCATTCCGCACAAGATAAATGTCATGCAATACCTCGATGACATCGATCCCGTGGCAAAAGGGATCGGCGCCGTGAATACGGTGAAAAATATCGGGGGAAAGTTGCACGGCCGCAACACAGATGCCGACGGTGCCGCGCAAGCGCTGAAAAACGGGGGCGTAGTTTTGAAAGCCTCCAAGATAGCCCTGATCGGGGCAGGCGGGGCGGCACGAGCCGTCGGGTTTGCGCTCGTCCGCGAGGGCTCCAACGTCACGATCCTGGCACGCCACGATGATGTTCCCGCAGCCGCGGACATCGTCCGCGATATCAAGATACTGTTTCCTTCCGGCAAGATCGACTCGTGCGAGCTTGGAAAGGAATCGATGGACAAGGTCATGCCCGGAGCCAACGTCGTCATCAACGCCACGCCGGTCGGCATGCACCCGAACGCGAACCAGTGCATCATCGATGCAACGTGTTTCCATTCCGGCATGCATGCGTTCGATCTCGTGTATAATCCCCACGACACGCTGTTTCTCAAGCATGCGCAATCTGCCGGGTGCAAGGTAGTGCATGGCATCGACATGCTCGCGCACCAGGGGGCGATGGCCTTCGAGTGGTGGACGGGCACGAAACCGCCCGTCGACATCATGCGGGATGCAGCGATCAAGGTCTTGTCAACCAGGTAAAACCCCGTGCAGCATACTGCCTTTTAATGTCGCAGCGTGATGCATTGTTCGTGGTTTGATCTATGGACGTGAACGTTGCAGACGAGGATTCCCGGTATATGCGTGAGTTTGTCAAGACCATCGTGGACACGATCGGTCCTAGAATGCCGTGTAGCAAAACTGAGGCTAAAGCAGCAGAATATATAAAGAACGAGCTGGAAAAAACGTGCGACGAGGTCGCCATCGAGCCTTTCAAGTGCCATCCCGGGGGTTTTCTCGGCTGGATAAAGATCGACATCACCCTCGTGCTTGGCTCGCTCCTTATCTTCATCGTGACTCCTTTCATCACTTCCTTACAATTTATCTTGTATTACGTGTCCGTGGCACTCAACATCATCGCGTGGATCATCACCTGGAAGGAATTTTTCAGTTATCAAGAATTCGTCGACCGGATATTCAAGGAACGCTCGTCGCAGAACGTTGTCGGGCGCATCAATCCTTCCGGCGGGGCAACCCGCATCATCGCTTTCTCTGGCCACCACGATTCTGCACCCGTCTACAACTTGCTCGAGTACTTGCGCAGCCCTGGCTACGCGGTCGTAATCCCGGTCGGGTTCGGAATCCTGGCGCTGTGGACGGCCTTGAGCATCTTGACTGCACTGTTATCGCAATTCGCCATTGATGTTAGCTGGTTTCAATCCGTTGTCGTTATTCTCTTCATAATCGGGATTCCCGTGTTCATTTTGCTCTGGTTCTTCACGTTCTCCAGCGAGCGAGCTAACAAGGTGCCCGGCGCGGTTGACAATCTCAGTGCCGTCGCTGTCGTGCTTGGCATCGGCCGTTACTTGAAACAGCACCCCGACCTTATTCCCGCGGGAACCGAGATCCGCCTCATCTCGTTTGGTTGCGAGGAAGCCGGGCTGCGCGGCGCGTATCGATACGCGGCGCGGCACAAGGAGGAGCTTTCCAAGGTCGAGTTCGAGCTCGTGAACATGGACGGTATCCAATCCGCGAAAAAATTCATGATCATGGAATACGAACCCACAACGAGAACCGCGCATGCCCATGATATAGCCGAGAAAATCGATGCAGCAGGAAAAAAGGCCGGCATTAATGCGTACCGCTTTGGCGTGCACACACTCGATCGTATAGCGGCGTTCTTTACCGGCGGGACCGATGCAACGGCTTTTTCAAAAGCGAAGCTCAAAACTTGCTCGTTTGGCTCTCTCGACGTGGTGAAATACCTCAACAACTACCACACGAGCCGGGACACGCCAGATAAAATCGATGATGGTGCCATCGAAGTTTCGCTCGCGATTTGCCTCACGTATATCGACACGGAAGCGAAAAAAACCGCAAAATGATTCCACGCGGTGTTCATTTGCTGGATCCATTATTTGATGGATGATTTTCTATCTAGCTAATATCCTATTTAAATAACGAGACGTGAGGGGATGATTTCGTTTTTGACGTGTTATCCGGCAAGGCATTGATCAATCGGTTCCAGTATGTATCGAACGGAAGTATATATTTTTTCAAAAACTGTCGTTGTTGCAATGCGAAAGCAAGATCCTTTGTCAATTCCGTTTCTTGAAGGAAAACAACCAAATATTTCTTCCTCGTATTGATAGCATATTCAATTTCGCGTGGCACGTAGATAGAATCAACAGCATTTGGTGACATGAAGAGTAAAAAGAAGGAACATTTTTCAATCGCATTGGCAATTTCAAGCATCCAAGGCTCGCTTGGCGTAATTCCCTCATCGTACCATAACCGATAGCCCGAATCGTGCAAGCGAATCATCTCAGGATAAACCGTTTCTTTATCCTTGTGGGCATAGCTAACAAAAACATATGACTCTTCACCCTTGTAGGAATAAAATGGCACTGGTATTTTTTCCTCGCTGACTAGAGGACTTTTCTTTACTGGATCCATCACGATTCGCGGAG
>JAUQYW010000292.1 GCA_030587525.1 Candidatus Sigynarchaeota archaeon
CGTTCGTCGCCATCCACGTGGTGCTCCTGCGATTCGTGGCAAGGTGGCTCCTGAAAAAACGATTTTCCTTGATCGTGTACCAGGAGATCCTGATCGCCGACAAGGACACCGACATCGACACGTTCCTCGAGTTTCTCGAGATCCTGGCGAGGCTGTTACGTCGAAACTCGCCCGAAGTGGCAATAGCACGCTTGCTCGATGAAGCGAGCTCGCAAGTGCTCAAGCACTTGCACGTCGAGCGCAACTTTCTCGAGGCTTTATCATTCGACGAGTTCCTCGACAATATCGTGGTCCATGCCCGGTCCAACCTCGTTCGCATGATCATCGGCCTCGTCCAGCAGTTGCGGGCATACGCGAGCGATCAATTCGGCACCCTGCTCCAAGCCATGATCGACGAGCTGAAGGAACAAAAGAAGCTCGACAAGGAAAAGAGTGAGATATTGAAAGGGGAGCGGTTCAAGATCTACGTCCTCCTCGTGTGCTTGCCCCTCATCCTCGCGATCTTGACGGGCATCTTGCCCTTCCTCATGGCCGGGGAGGACATCGAAACCACGAACCCCATGCTGTCATATTTTCACTCGCTCACGCTGGTTGACTGGGTGTATTTCTTGGCCTTCAACCTGGCATTCAACTATACCACGGCATATTACCTCACGCGGATTTCTGGAATCTTCACGAACCACAAGTTCGCCGTGATATCCACGGTTATTTTCCTGGGCATGTTATTTCTGGTCTTCGGTGCCTTGTCAAACGGCGCGATCTTCGATTTCGGCCAAGTCCTCCCGGGGTAAATACACGGGCTTGCCGTGCCCTCGATACTCTGTTTTATCAACACAAGCGATGTTTTTATGAAAATAGGAATGGGAGTGATCGTGAAAGGGCTCTGCAGGGCCCAACTCGCGCTTGTATTTTCATAATCGGGTAATATCGACCGACCGCGTAGCCCATGGCCATTATTCCCGAGATAGAAACTGCTTCTTAGTGCTTTCTCTTACTTCATACATAGAATCGTATCGGAATCAACAAAATAAGCACGATAATCGTGGCAATCGATAGTAGGTATAGATGAATAATCATGGGAACTATTGTAATACCATTCTTCGTTCCTTTCCGGATGTTGGTTATCGTAAAAACGAGACCTATCGAGCTAGCGAACGTACTAGCGAATAAGAAGATGTATACCGCTGACATGTTAAAGATATCGAGTGTAAAAGCCAACAAATTTAACAACCAAGGTACGCCCGACCAGGGGATAATTGGATTGAAAAAAGCCGAGATTACCACGAATACCATTGAAATCATCCCTGACCGGTTTTTGGAGACGGATCCTTCTTTTTGCATAATTATCCCTACCTGCCTGAGATTTTAATCCTTTCCTTTTATTCTCAAGGTGATAATGTCAATTTGTCGATAATGACTCTAAATGAGGAACGGCCAGTCCCCAAGACGTCTTCATAAGAAAATACCCTTAGAAGACCTCCTTCCCGTGATTTCATAACGTCTTCCGATTTTCCCTAAGAATTCACGATTCCTTTCTCGCGAAGTAGTTACTCAACACGTGCAATTCGAGCGTGCCCGCTCTTTGGAGATTATATATCTGTGGAGATACATGCTGCTGGTCAAGTGCCGAACTATTTAAATGAAAATGCAATGTTTCAACGTTTTGGAATGGCAGAGCCTGGATATTTAAAGGAAAATTCCAGAAATTCTCGGGTGTGCTGGTTGAAATAAACCCCCGCGTGCATCGAGATGCATCATGCAAGCGAATGAAAACGCATTTTCTGTCAAATCCCCCGGCCAAGATGATGCCATCTCAACCATCGCGGAGAGGAGACGACAATCGATCATCTCGTTGTTGCGGGTAAAAGCTCGGTCGCTCTCTGAATTGTGCACTGAATTGCACGCGAGCGCGTCGGTCATCCGCGAGGATCTTCGGAACCTCGTGAAGACGTGCATCATCTACAGGAAACCCGTGACGGGTTCGCATGACAAGCCGGGGCGCCCTCCAATACCGTACGACGTGGCGACGCGGCGCATCAGGATCTTGTGCCCAGGATGTAATAAAGCCGGAACCATCGAGGTGAACAAGTGCTTGATGGGTGCCATGCTGGCCGACGA
>JAUQYW010000312.1 GCA_030587525.1 Candidatus Sigynarchaeota archaeon
TAATCTTGTTGCAGCTGTTCCTGGAAATATAGATAACGGGCATGACTGCCAGTGTGGCCATGGATGAAGACGACCAGCGGCTTGTTGGTTGGGCCGGCGAGCTGGTAATTCAGCTCGATGCCAGACTTGATCCGGATGCGGTTCATGCTCACTATCCCTGATTACAGGTGGTGGTGGAGCTGGTAGAACACCCAGCTGCCGAGAACGAGCTCGTCGTTCTTGAATGGATGGTCACCGGTTTCGAACACCAGGCAATTCGCATCGGGCAAGCCGAGCATTTCCTTGTTTTTCACGAAGTTCAGCTGGAAGTCCACGAACGAGTCGTTCTTGGTATGTGCCAGGAAGACACGCTGGTTGCTTGGTGGAAGATCCCTGGGTGCAGCTGTCATCGTCGCCGCGGGTGATAGCGCGGTGGCCCGCGCCAGGAATTCTTGCCGGGTCATCTTCAACTTGCGCTTCATCTTCATCGCCATGTACCCCGCGAAGAAGCGGAGCCACCATGGCCCATGCATGATTCTTTTATCCATATTTTCTCCCAGATCGTGCAATGCGCAACCTGCGACGATGACCTTCACGCGAGGATCGTTGTATATGCTCCTGGAAAGGGCAATGAGCCCGCCCATGGAGAATCCGACCGCCGCGACACGCGCCGGGTCGACAACATCCTTATGCGAAAGCATCCATTCCAGTGCGGTCTTGGCATCATCGACCATATGCTCGAACAATCGCGTTCCTTCTTCCATCACGCCTTGTATAGGGCCATTTTGACCCTTCTCTTTCGAATGCCCGCTCCACCGGTAATCATATGCGAAGATTGTATACCCTGCCATCGCAAACGAGGCGAGCATAGGCTCGAAGTTAATGTCTTGGGCGAAACCACCGAAACCATGCAAGAACAAGATTGCTGGGCCCGGCTCCTTCTCCCGGGATTCTTTCTCGCCGGGGCTCAGCATGCTCTTGTAGATGAAGCCTTGCAACTCCACGCCGTCGGGCATAACCAGTTTTTCTTCCGATCGTACGAGCTTGTCCGTGCGGGAGAAGTGCTTTCCATTCCATTCGTCTATGAGAAGATTTTTACGAAACCGTAGGAACTTAACCCGCGAGAACACGACGATACCACCAGCTGCACCGGCAAGCAAGCCGAGAAACATGTCGATGCTGATGTAGCTAAGCAAGCCGAATCCCTCGAAGGATAGCATAAATTCCACGAGAACCAACGCCCAGAGCAAGATGTTCATCTTTAGCGAAAAAACCCGCTTGAACGGCTTGCTGATGTCCCAGAATGGCGTGTCACGCTTTTCCGAATGCCGGACTCTCAGCATAATACCATGAAACGTGGCCAGGGATACCTGGCAGATGAAACCCGCCGCAGCAACGTAAAGAATGACGTAGAGGACACTCGCCCGTTCCGTGAACTGGCCCCCGTTGGGAATGTAAATCTCGACAAAATACACGAATACAACGATCATAACGATTAATGTGATTAGCCCTTTCCGCGTTGGGGCAACGAACGCCGCAGCCATGATGAACTCCGTCCCAATAATCCCGATGACGATCAAGCCGCCAAGCCAGTGCATAACATTGCCGTATCCGAAAACCCCCACGAAAAGCTCCTTCACGATCATGTCCCAGAAGAACAAGCCCAATGGCACAAGGAATAAGAACGAGAACGCCCGCAACCCGACAACTATGATGCACGTATATTTTTCGGATGGCCGGTTTGCTTTTTCTGCCCAGCCAGAGATGAAAAGGATACCTATCATCATCACGAGGGCCAGGATGTAACAAAAAATGTGCGTCGCGAAAAATAAGCCCATTAGCACGCACCTCCACGCTGTAACACGGCCCGGGAACCATTCGCGACGAGCGCGAAGGATTCGATGAGGGCATTTTCTTCTGACCATGTCTCGACGACGAGCCGGTCCACCTCGTAGGCAACCGTCGTGTAGCTCG
Source organism: Candidatus Sigynarchaeota archaeon (assembly GCA_030587525.1). GTDB lineage: Archaea > Asgardarchaeota > Lokiarchaeia > Sigyniarchaeales > Sigyniarchaeaceae > Sigyniarchaeum > Sigyniarchaeum tengchongense. Next base: position 1,954 of record JAUQYW010000312.1, read on the forward strand.
GTCCTACATTGATGAATTGACTATCGGGTCTGATCAAGAAACCTGTATCTTGAATGCCACCGCCGCCGCCGAGCATCAAGTAGGTATGCCCGTTGACGAGAAACCGCTCGTAGTGGTGGTCGTGGCCGTACATGACGAGGGAAACATTGTATTTCTCGATGATGGGACGCATCCGGGCAACCAGGCCATCGCTTCCCTCCATAGACGAGTACATGCATCGGTGGAACATAAGCACCCGGAATGTCTTATCTTGTCCCTTACCCAGCGTCTCGTTAAACCAGCCGGATTGATTGAGGAGCAAGATGTTTTCAAGGCCTCCCGCGCTGATTTCCCCGACGACAAATTGCACGTTTGAATAATTGAAGCTGTAGAAGAAATGATTCGCCCATGGCCCTGTTGTATAAGAAAAACCAAAATATTTCAGGTACATCAAGGTATCCATGTTGTCGTATGAACCCGTTCCGTCGTTGAAGCTGGTATCGTGGTTGCCCATCACGGGAACAAACGGGAACTTGCTCATCCATCCCTTGCTCTGTAGCATGAACAAGTTCCAGTCGGGTTGCGTGTATTCAAACTCGCAGATGTCGCCCAGGCAAGAAACGAAGGCTAGATCGTCGTGCTCTGCTATGGCGGATGCGATTCGCTCATAATGCCCAATTCCCCAGAGCTGCTGCGCATCGGAAAAGAATGCAGCCTTGAACGGTATGCCGGTTACGGGGGCAGTCTTGAACGTGCCAACGGGGCTCGTGTAATTCAAGCCTTGTACCCTGGACGAGACGCGGTAGTAATATCGCGTGTCCGGGGCCAGCCCGCTAACTTGCACGCGGTGGATCGTGTCCAAGGTCGCATTTGTCTGGTTCAACGACAAAGTATCAGGTGATGCCCCAAGCCATAACGTGGCATTACCTTGATATGCGGTTTCCCAGGAAATGTATACCTGCGTCGATGGATCCAGCCCATTAAAATGCGTGTAAGGGGCCTTATCGATCGGCAACGATTCCATATAAGCGTTGTTGCCAAGAAGATAGAGCAGAATTGGCGAAAGCAAGAGGAAAAATATTATCGCGTTTCGCACGCGGAAAAAAACAAGCTTTAATGGCGATCGTTTTTCGTGTTGTTGCGAGTCTGGTCGTTTCAAGGGCATCCTCCTTGATTAGTCGTCATCTTCGGGAAATTGCGTCTGGAGCTAAGTATTAGATCCTCAATGTTCGAGAAGATAAAACCAACATTCTTATGTTATTAAGGCAGTTTCTCGGTTCGGCAATCGAATCCGTCCATCATTGAATTGCATCCATCCCTGGAAGGACCCGATATCGATCGATTGAACCAAAACCGCGAGTTCGAGCATTATTACCTCGTCTTTTCCTAGCAAACCGACGCCAGATGTGATGTGTGCTGGTTTAAAAGGCAACACTCGATATATGTACCTATCAGATGCGGGATGCTTCGTGATTTATATAATCGTGTTTACATCTCTTTAACATCGGGGTCTACGATTGAGGTTCGTGTAGAACGTTGCAATCCCGTTTCGTGTTTGATAGATTCAAGGTTTTTAAAAAATTGTTCAAGTGAATCCCATGTTCGATAAATTCATGAAAAAAAATAATTCCGTGCTCGTGATCGGACTGTTCATCTTGAGTTTCCCCCTTGTGCTTGGCGCCATCATTCAATCCGGCTCGATAAACGCGGGAAATTCATCCGGCAATCACATCGCGAGCTCAGAAATTCGGAGCAGCCAAACTTCTGATTTCGCGGATGTGTTTGCCGTGCTCGCCGGCGTGGCGGATTATCCGGGCTCTGTCAATGACCTCCAATACGCCGCCGACGATGCAATCGAGATGTACAACTTCCTCGGAACACGATTTCACATCCCGTCGAATCATATGACAACACTCACGGATTATCAAGCGACCATCCCGGCAATTTCGCACGCCATCAGTGATTACGGCAGCGTCATGGACGCGGACGATACCTTGCTGTTCTACTTCAGCGGCCACGGCTCGTTCAGCACCCAGATCTTGCAGACGCTCAGCTGGCCGATCTCGTCGCCGCATAATTATTACAACGGCTACGACAATTACTGGTTTTACTCGTATCCCGGTGCCCAGATGATGCGCGTGCATTTCACCCGCGTGGATACGGAAACCAACTATGATGGTGTGTTCGTCGGTGACGGGTATAACACGGCTGGTGCCTATGACTTGTTTACCGGATCTTATAATGATGTCTGGTCAGCGTGGGTGCCCTCCGACTACTTATATGTTGAATTGGTAACGGATGGCAGCGTCACGAAGTGGGGCTTCGAGGCGGACAAGGTTCAAATCGGCGCCTTCGCCTCGCCGTTTTACTTCCACCCTTACGATGGAATTGAGGAAGGTTTTTCAGGCACATTACTCGATAGCCTTTACGATGAGATCCCCGGAAAGATCATCACGATCCTCGATTCGTGCTTCAGTGCAGGTGTCGGTACAGAAGCTGCCGGCACCAACCGCTACACGTTGGCAGCGTGCAGGTCCAACGAGACGTCCCTCGAGGATTCGGGAAATGCTCAAGGCTTGCTCACGTATCAATTCTTCAACGCGTGGAACACAGCTTCTGATTTGAACAATGACACCGCGATCTCGTTCGAGGAAGTGTTCCCGGACACGTATAGTGGAAGTGTTTCCAGGTCTACCGCGCTCGGATCGGTTCACCATCCCGTGGAAATCGATGACGTAGCGGGTGATGTCATCTTAGAGCCGAATGTCAGGCTCTGGTCCGCAACATTGGACGGCAGCAAGAACCTCGCCGTTAATTTCTCATATACAGGGATTGGGGCCGGGGATATACTCGCCGCGTATTACGATGTTGCCAGCCACGGGTACCGGGTAGCATATCAAGATCCATCGATCGTGCCCTCGCTAACCAACCAAATCCTGAACATCAACAAGCCGACAACCGGCTTCACGTATTCCGCGTGCTCGCTCGTCTTGACGGGCCGTTATTGCTCGGCCAACAAGACGGCATCGTTCACGAACGAGCTGGTTCCGGGCACCTTTAGTTCGTCGGATTCGGATGGCGACGGGGTGACCGACATCACCGAGTTTCAAAAAGGAATGAATCCGTGGTCGAATGATACGGATCTCGATGGAATCCTTGACGATGCAGAAATCAGCATGGGTTATTCCCCCATATTTGACGATTCCGCGAGGGATTACGACGGCGACTTCATCCCGAACGGGTGGGAACTGGCTCACGGCATGGATCCTTTCGTACCGGACCTGAGCTCGGATCATGATTTCGACAGGCTCACGGATTCCCAGGAATTCATGCATGGAGGCAATCCGCTCGTTGCCGATACGGATGGTGACGGGCTCGGCGATTACGATGAGGTCCAGCTTGGGCTCGGCATCAATAATTGGGACACGGACGCTGATATGTTCTCCGATGGTCTGGAGCACTCGCTCGGCACGAACCCGTCGAATTCGATGGATTCACCGATGGTCATCCTCTTCGGCATTGCCATACTCGTCTTGTTACCGCTATTTGTCGCAGCGGGAGCGAAATCGAATAAGTCGATCCAGCGCCCGAGCCCGCCCGGCCCGAGGCCTTCGCAAAAATCGAATCCGAAGACCGTGCAGCGCACCCCGTCACCAGCACTGGGAACGGGCTATGGTTATGGCACGGGATATGGCTACCGGCCTCCCTTATACGCGCCGGTAGGACCCGCCCCGCAACAAGGCCTTCTAGGACCAGCATCACCAGGTTCGGTCTCGCTCTCCACAATGACCCCGGCAATGACCCCAGCAAGCAGCGGCGCTGACCAGCTCCCCCCATTACCACCAGATCTCCAGCGCCAGCTCGACATGCTGCCACCATCGCAGCGGGAAGTCGTGAGGCAGATGATCTTGCAGAAGATCCGCGAAAAAATGGCACAAGGAGGCACCCCCGGTGCATCGATGCCAGGCAACATTCCCGCAGTATCGCCACAACAGCCTGGCCCCACGATCATGCAATCCAACAAGTATTGCATCCGCTGCGGCAGCCCGCTCATCGGTGGAAGGTGTTACAAGTGCGGTTACACCGCGGGACCATAAAACGGAGGCGTGAATGAACATGTCTTATTCAACATACACCACGTACCAATGCATGGAATGCAATGCCAGCATCACCTATTTCAGCGCGGTCAGGAAATGCAGGAAATGCGGTATGGACTTGTGCTTGAAATGCTCGAAAAAACGTTATGGCTTGTGCATCTGGTGCTACCAGCACGTGCCAGCGCAATATCTACGCATCAAAAAAATCGCGACCATCGGTATGATCCTGGCACTTGCCATCCCGTTTTTCTTGCCAGCACCGATGCCACTCGTGTTGTTGATTCCAAGTAACCCCGTCCTCATCGGTTACTTGATCCTTTTCTTGCTCGTCGGGCTCATCATCATGGGCAGCATGCGCGCTTCGGCGGCCAAGAAGATGATCTCGGCCATCCCTGCTAGCGCGGAAGCGGATGATCTCAGGGCTGCGGGCACCGCAGCTTCCACAACGTCGACGAAACCGCAACTCGATTTCGTGACCCCGGTTGAACCGGCGAGCAGCGCCGCAGGTCGCGAGGTGCCATTCGCGGCGCCCGCTGCGACCGCCGGGCCAGTCTTCGAATCAGCGCCTGCTGCGTCCGCCGGACCAACCTTTGAATCTGCATCAGCCACTGGACTGACCTTCGAATCAGCACCCGATGCGGCCACCGAACCTGTTGTTGAACCGGCACCGATCCAGGAAGAAACAAATCCTGCGGTACTAAGTGCCGATGCAGATTCGGCCCCGGCTAGCGAAGCTTCACCCGCGCAACCAGAAAAGTCTGTGGAATGGCTCGATAACCAGTTAACCCAAGATATAAATGCGCCAGAGGCACAACCAGCAGACCAGGTCTTTGATACTGCGCCGGCGGCGGCCCCGAGTGCGGGCTTTGATGTCAGCGATGGAATGATCACGTGTCCGAATTGCCAGTACAAGTTTTCGGGATCCATCTGCCCGGCATGCGGGTTCCGCGTGCAGTAGTCACATCTCTCGTTAATATTTTTTTTCTTTTATCATCTATCCTTTCTATTTAGAATGATTGAAATTCCAAAAAGAGCCACGCTTCAGGAAATCACGCGCGTGCAGTACATTGATATGAATGATTAATCGATCGAATTGTCCGCGATCGCTTTTTCTGTTGCCTTGCTCGATTTCGACTTGGGTTTCTTTTTCACGACTTTCTTTCGCAGCACCCGGATTTCATCATTTTCTTTCTCGGCCATCTGGATTTTCCCAAGCAAGTCATTGATGCGCTGGTTGTTATCCCTGAAATTGAGAAGAGATTCGCATTGCGGGCACCGGAAATCCATCTCCGTTGCCTTGTCGAACGTGACCCGTGTGCAACCGGCATCACACGAGTACCACATGTTTGATTTCTCGTATTCAAGCAAGGTTTTCCAATTTTCTATCTGCTTCTGGTTCCTCTCAACGAGGATACCCTCGTATCCTTCAAAGTTCGCCTTGAAATAAAAAATAATCCAGCCGTTCTTTTTATCACGCGTCCGGCGGTACGTCACGAGATTGTAATCGAGTAACTTATACAAATTTTTGCGAGTGGTGTTAATATCTTCCCCCAGTTTTTCGGCGAGTTCTTGATCGGTGATCTCTTTATCGCCTAATTTTTCAAGCTCGAGCCCGAGCTTCACGCAAATATCGCCACCGACATAAAACACGAATTTCGATAAAAGTGCATCCAAAATAATTTCGCTCCAAAACCGTTAATTTTAAGCCTATAACAGTCGAATAGAGGGTATATTGATTCTAATAAATTCATGTTAATAAGCTTTGTAGCATCTATTGGTTAACCATCCCTAACCAATTGATAAAACGGGATAATATCGGGATGCTATCGGTACGTATTGGGTATCGGAGTAGACCGCACTTTTGTTTGGTAGATATATGAGACCAATGATCTTTTTTTATAGGTATTCGATAAACACATTCTATAGGAGGCTAAAATAATGGCATCGATGATTCTCAAGTTAACGAAGCTAGCGGGCTGGAGTATCGGGATATACTGGGCATTAATTGCTCTATTCGTGATTTTCGATCCATCCTTGCCACCGAGCATATTCATCGCGCCGTGGGGTCTTGATTGGGCAGCTGTCGTCATTTTTGTCGCGTCGATATCGATTATACTTTACTTGATAAGAGATTTGAATAAACGCCGGCATGTGAAACAAACGACGACGATCAAGATGTTGCTGCTGGCGTTTTTCGCTTTTCTATTGGCTTTAGCCATGTCAT
>JAUQYW010000328.1 GCA_030587525.1 Candidatus Sigynarchaeota archaeon
TAAGCAATGCTGTTAAATTTAGCTAAAATTGATCCTCTGAGGTTTTCAGGGAGAGCGTCTAGCCAGTTCTCGACTTCGATTAGAAAAGGGTTCAGCTCTGAATCATTATGGATCTCACTGATTTTATTACGAAATTCTTGCAACTTGGCAACGATTTTGGGTAGATTCATCAACCTTCACCTAATCACTCGATATCAATTGTTTCGCGACGAGGATCTCGTCGAGAGATCACCATTTTTGAAAAATGGTGAAAGCTCGGAGAAAAGCAACAATTTATGGGCACTGGGCATATTTCGCCTTCGATAATAGACGTGGAACTTTTGCTCTTGCAGCAATTCGACTACTTTTCGCTTTTCATCGGGATCTTTGATAGAGCTTTCCAGCTCATTAGAATATATGATGGTGAATGAAACATCGACGTCGTTCGAATCTAGATAGAATGCGGCTTGTGATAATCCCTTGGCGATCGACTTTTGCCATTCACCTTCGCCACAAATTCTTAGACCATTTTGAATGTAGAAATCGGGCTTGTAATTCTTCCCGTATAGCTTCAATACCACCTGGGAATCAACGTGGACTCCATTGGCTTTCAAATAAGCGTGAATTTCGGTATTCAATGAATCCTCGGTCAGAAGCATCGTGAATCCACCAGCTTCGAACGAAGTATCCCGTACGTTCCTATCTAAATTGATTTTTCGCTATAAATTAGTATATAATTTAACAACGATATACGAATAAAGAGGCGAACCGAGGCCAAACTCCTGAATAATAATAAAGGATAAAGTTTGTAGATAAAATTAACCCATTATTTTCTCGATCCCGTCCAAAGGCCCGATGACCTTGCACTGGTCGATGCGGATGGGATAGAAAGCCTTGCCGCTCAAGCTGCTGTGCTTCGGCGGGATGGCAGCGAGCACCTGATCCAGCGCGATCCAGAACCAGACCTCGTGGTCGATGGCATCGGTTGATAGCACGAGCCAGACTGGCAAGCCAAATGCCTGCTGGAAGGCTTGCAGCCGCGTGATGTCCTCGTCGCCGACGGGGAAGTTCTGGTAGCCCTTGTCGTACTTCCTGGACTTGACATCGGCAGCGATCGTCGCGCCCACCGCTCGCACGTGGATGATGTAGTCGGGGCGCCGCACCTTGCTCTTGAAGGCGAGCGCCATGGTATCGGGTTCTTGATCCACGCGGAGATAGTTAATCGCGTTCGCGTCCATCCAGTCCTGGAAGCGGGTTTCCGCGTGGCGGCCGATTTGCTCCCGCGTGACTTCGGACGCGGGGGTGAAAGTTATATTATTTGCGGTCATGGTGGTTCACGTGTCATGAATGTTGCACAAGAGCCGGGATTGCACGAGTTACCTTCGCGGCCTTGCTCTCCTCTTTATTGCATAGACACGTTTCGAGTTTCGGCGAGAAAATGACGTCGGTGCCGATGATGACCGCAGGTATCACGCGCCGACGCAATGATGCGCTTATGTCATGGTCGCGGAAAGCGTCGCACGAGATGATGAGGCACTCTGGCTTGCTGCTGGCATAGGTAATGAGATAATAGTCCGCGGGTTCGCCTGCCGGGGTCTGGATGATGTCCCCGTTCGCGCAGAGTGCCTCGTATGCTTTCACGTCGTCGATCTTGTGGCGGGTGCTGGCGTCGGCAAGGAAATAGATGGTTGCTCCGGGAAACTTGCGGGCTATGGCTTGCTTAATGATTGTGAAGTTCTGCACGCGAGCTTTCCTTCCCGAGTTCTGGAAGAGGATGTTGAGCGTGTCGACGACGATGATCGAGCCACTACTTTTCATTTCACTTACCTTTTAACGATTTTTTATTCACGGGACGACCCAAGGGAACACTGTATCCGAGGTTTTAAAAACGGTCTAATGCCGAGTTAATAATTTGTCATGGTGCTGGTAATAAACTATCTTGCCTGGGAATTACTTCCTGGATTTTCTCTTCCACCTTTTTGAACCGGTTATAGCAACCGGGGTGAAAATTCTGGTTACCTTCGCGGATTATTTTCACGAACGTGGTCGAAACAATGGAAAGATCATATCCTTTTGACGCAGGCCAAAAAACATCATCCGTCAGTAAATTCTTTCTTGAATCATGTGAATAATTATTAGAGATAGGCCCATAAAATTCCTGTATCAAGCGAAAGCGTCTATCATCAGTACTTCTTCTTAGATCTCGTTCAAAATCGGAGCATTGTTTAAAGAGTTCGTCGATTCTGGTATATAACCGTGAATCATCTTTGCAATACTCCTTTTTAAGCGTATCATTCGCATATTGTCGGAGGTTCAGCATCATTTGCTGCACCCCCGAATATGTTACTGGAACGATTCGAATATTCCACATGAATTTTTTATCTTGCATGGCACAATTGAATAAGGTATACAACTCGAATGCGTCGAAGAATCGTGGAATGATCTTGTATAGCGCCAACTCTTCTTCGTCAATATTGAGTTCGAGGAAGCGCTTTGGGGAAAGAGGAAAATGGCAATAAGCGCAGATATGGAATGAAAGGGGAGGTGCAAAATACTGCGGTTGCCGTCCTTGAATATCTGTGGTTATCGCGCATGATGCGTGTGCAAATACCAAACAATCCTGGTTAAAATCATATCCTTCTTCTTGATAGAAGAGCATCGTGTCGAAATATACAATCGCGTCTCCCTCCCTGGTTAAGGATTCACCACAGATTGGGCATAAATTCTGAAGATTCGATCCGAACGGTCCCAAAGAGATCATAAATTTATCTTCCGACAAATCACCTTTAGTTACATGGAGGATGCCTGTAGCCACGAACCTCTTGAGTTCCTTGTTAAGATCTATTTCATTGCCAAGGACTTCTTGTATCAGCGCTCGTATCGTGTCTTGATCTACCTCTTTTTTTTCATAAACTCGCTTTACCAATTCATCTTCCACATTTTGTTTTGGAAGGTAAATATACTCTCCTTCAGTATTTTGTGAGAGGAAATTAACCTTCTTCAAAGCTTTCAAGTGGTAATGAACTGTCGACCGTTTATCATCGGATTTATAGATAGCTTGAGAGACATCGGTCACCCGGAAGGGTTTTCCAGGGTTCTTTCGAAATAACTCCTCGATTTTTTCCCGTGATTTTTTATCGAGCTTCATGAATATCATTATATGCTTCAAACCATAATAATTATTGTTAAAAAAGGCTCTTGGTTCGTTCAAAACAAAATGATTTTGTTCAAACCGACTTGTTGACCATAGATTACTCATGAGTGTTGCCCTTGTTGTTTTTCTAAAGGCGCCACATTTCCAGCTTTTTCTCCTTCCGCCGTAGTGTGTTCGAGAGAATCGGGGAACTTCCGATTGTAGCATATGGGATGGTAATACTTGCCGTCTTTACATTTCACAGGAGATTGGGAATGCGAGTAAGACCAGATTTCCCCGATGGGGCCAAATAAATTGGAAATCCATCTCTGTACTCGTCGCTTATGATCAGCCTCGAGTGTTTTGAAACGATCCACCGCAGTTATGTAGAGTTCGGATATTCGCTTCCCTCTCAATTCCGCAGAATAATCTAAGCGGTGGATCTCATATTCGGGATAATCAAGATCCCAGATCTCAGATATAAATTTACTAAGCTCATTCTTTTCCCAACTAACGTCAGCGCCCGAGTAACACACTATTTCTTCAGCGATTTTAGTAAATCCCACATATCCCAGGGCAGTCATATCGGAATACTTGTCCAATTCCTCGCAATTAAGAAGAGGCACGAGGATGTCGAATTGTTTTATGTCGGGTCTGAGCAATTCTGTTAGTTTAGATGCGGAGAGGGGGAGACCACAAAAATCACATCTCTCCACATCGGACTGCCAGGTTTTTTCCCCGATGCACGTCGCGCATACGACACCTTCTCGATCGTTGTATAAAACCACTCCGCCCTTTTCTTCCACAAGTTTATGGCAAATGCTGCACATACATAGAATCGTGAAACCTCCTGGCCCAACAACATAGCATTTCTCATCATCAAATCCATCCTCGTGACCCATCTCGAGTAAATAACCGTTCACGACGATATTGCCGATGAATTTTTCAAGATCAATACCCGGACTCAAGCTGCTGATCTCAGAGACCAATTTATTATGACCGATTAACTTCCACTCCAGCACCTTCTTCAATATCGTCGTAATAACGGAACGCTCGTCAGGCGATGAAAGCGCCGTGGGATATTCATACTGTGCACCTTTAGATGGTTGGTAAAGTTGTTTTTTCACTTGGGTTAAATATTGTAAGTGTCGGGTGATAGTCGAAAGAAGTAGTTTATTCTCGTCCACTTTCAAGAGTTTCGCTAACTGTTTCCGCAAAGACGTTGGAGTATATCTCTTGGACGTGTCTTTACGGAACACTTCAAGGATTAGATCATCCGTTATTTTAGTTCTTTCCATGCATCATTATAGTACATTCCAAGTATTATGTTTTTATTCCATTTTTTACTGTTTCCATTCCATTTTAACTCGAATATGAATACTAGAGGGTTGAGGGTTTACTAGAGGGTTTACAATTCGAAAAATTCCGAGTATTACATCTGATCTTAGCAGAACCTTGTCGTCGCTATTAGCGCGCGGAAACACAAGTCTGCCTGGCGCGCGATCAATTTCACCTGGCGCGCGCGATCCGTCCTTCCTGGCGCGATGTAAAAGTGCCACATATTGGCATTGGGTGCGCGCCACTGATTGGCACCAACATGTCCATCTCGTGGCACTTTTGGCTCACCAACTCTGGGAATTCGCCCAAAATCTTATAAGCAAGAGAGAAGTAGTATATTACATTAATTACAGAGATTATACCTCACAGAGATTGAAGAAAAAATCAAAAGTGAAAATCAATGGGACGAATACATTGGACGAAACTCGTGGATTTCGATATACCGATTTCCACAAAAGAATCAGAATGGATAGGGGAGGAATTCACAACCCATGGAGAGAAGGTGATACCTGCTCTTATGGAACTATTTCGCATGATGGGGCGGGTTGAACGATTAACGCCGTTGAGCGAGCTAAATTTCCAAGCAGATCTAGAACTCAAGAAGATTCTCGATCAAGTTTGGGAATCCGCTGAACTTGAGGGAAAATTCAAACCGGAAGACTTGGCCTTAGAAAAGACAAGGGGTAGAAAACGTGCGCGAAAATCACGGTAACACACAATTCGTTGGTATAACGTCCAGTCTTCCCTCCATACCCGACCTCCATTGTCTTTGGAAGGCTGGAGTCGAGCATCGTGAGCGAGCTGTCGTTGATACGAACGTTATTTGGCAGTTGTTCTGTACCAGGGAGAGAGACATCGATGAGCTGGTCGATCGCTGCATCCCTTGCACTGTCGAGATCGTCGAACAAGAATTCGAGATGATGTGTATCCAGCGAGGAATATCGAGCACGGCGTGTGATAGGTTTCTTGACCGGTTCACCTTCATCCCGACTCGCCTCCGGTTAGAAAACGTTAAGGAATGCATCGGCGCATTACCCCGGGCTGCGTCTATAGTCGCCCGTAAAAATCTTGCAGATTCGGTGATTGCTTTGACCACGCTAGAAAGTGGCATATCGACAATATTGACATGCAACTATCGCCATTTCCGCCCATGGGTTCCCTATGGCTTAAGAATAATTGCATGAAGAAATGACATGCTTGTTAAGCTAGCATTTTTTATATAGACGAATCGGATAGATGAAAATATCGCAGATTTACCTATGCTTCGTGAAATTCAATGGGAGAAGAAATAACGTTCGAGTATTTTCTCACGGACAGCGAGAGAATCAAGACGGAGTTTCTCGCATGGACCATCAAAAACAAGCATGTTAAGACCGAGAATTTGGCCGTGGAACAAAAGCCCGAGAATGCCATCATGGATATTTTCGACATTGTCTTTGCGAAGGAAGGTATACCACTTGAGAACAGGTACCACGAAGCCGTCTTGGCCGGGGGGAGGAGCAGCATCACGAGCGAGTTCTCCGTCGAGCAGACCCGGTACCCGGACATGCGCATCATCCATGGAAACCCGTCGTACAAGGATATCCTAGTTGAATTCGAGCAATCGAGCTCCAAATTGACTAACGGGGTTGATGGCATCGAGCAAGCGAAGCAATGGTTCCGTGCGCTGATAGACAAGACCAAATATGTCGCATTAGCGACCAGCGGGTTCGATTCGTACATTATCCAATGGGACACGGTGAAAAATGACGTCGGGGAGGAACGGAAGGTTACGTTCCGGGAAGCTGTCGATTTCGTGAAGCGCACCGTCATCGACGTGATCGTGCCCGCATCATCCCGGGTGCCCAAAGTCGAGATCACGAAGCGGTTCTACGGGCAATACCGAGCGCTGCTCGATGGTGGGAAATACATGAACCCGGCGGGGAAGAAAGCGGAGATTCTCGAAGCTGATTGTTTAGTCAAGAATATCCTCAATTTTGGTGAATCGAAAGACGGCGAAATCGAGTTTTTCGCCCACGTGTACTTCATGCGCTTGATTTTCTTGCGGATCATCAGCGCGTGGCGCTTGATCCCTGATGTCCTCGACTTTATCTTTGGATCGTCCGACGCGGAGATGAACGGCCACGTGCGCCAGTTGTTTTTCAACATTTTTGACACGGAGCAAGAAAAGCGGGTCGATGTCCACGATGGTTTGAAATCTTTGCCGTATTTAAATGGCGGGTTGTTCAGGCGCCTCCCGATCGAAGTGAAGAATCCGGATTTGCACGTTGCGCCCAAGATCGTCAGGCTAATAGTCACATTCTTGAATGCATATCAATTCTCTGCGGAATCCGCTGGTGTGGTGAACAACATCGACCCGGAAATCCTCGGTTATATTTTCGAGCAATCCATGTACACGCGGTCGGAGGAAGGAGCATTTTACACGCCCAAGGAAGTCACGAAATACATGTCCCAGAATGCCATCCAGAAGATGATCGTGAAGAGGGTGAACGCCTACCTCGAGGGCTTCACTATTTCCCACGTCGAGCAGATATATTCTTTGCCGGAATCAATGATCTCTGGCATTTTTGAGAAATCCATCATTCCATTGAAGATACTGGATCCTGCAGTCGGCTCCGGGGCATTTTTGCTCGCTTGCGGTGATGAATTGCTCGCGATCTACCATCGTTTTAATACAGTCTTGCATAAAAAAGAGTCCGATTATGATATCAAGCGGAGGATCATCGCGAATAATCTCCACGGCAACGACATCAACCCGACTGCAATCGAAATATGCCAGCTGCGGCTTTGGCTCTGGGTCATGAATTCGCTGGAAGAAGGAAAGAGTATCTCGCCGCTCCCGAACCTCGATTTCAAGATGATGGCCGGCAACTCACTAATCGGTGTCACGAGGGTCGATTCATTGTTCGATGCTGTCGCCAAGACCGAACAAACGAAGCTTGACCAGTTCTTGAAAGGAAGCGCCCCGGCGGCAGGTGCAAAAAAAACTTCCACGACATTTATACGTGCAGAGATAGACGGTCTTTCCAGGTTGATGCGAGAATTCGTGTTGACGCAGCATAAAGAAGACACCTCGAGAATCAAGGCGCAAATCGACAAGAAGGTCGAAAAGATACGTGAGGTCCTCAACCAGCGGGAGCACACGGGTTTCAACCAAAAGAATGCCACGAAGATCGATGATATCATCACGTTCATCAAGGAAGCGAAACCATTTCACCCCGTTCTCGAGTTCTGCGAGGTTTTTGCCGAACACGGTGGCTTCGATATCGTTATCGCCAATCCTCCGTATCTCGACTGGGCTTCCACGAAAGCCGGCCCCGACATGAAATTCCGTTCCTATTATGACGTGACTGCCGGGTTAAAAGATGACAAGGGAAATGTCATCAAGTTGAAGGACTTGTACGAGAGTTTCATATTGAAAGCATTGGCCCTCGTCAATAAAACGGGCATCGTCGAGATGATCGTCAGGAACAACGTGATGGACCACCCCGTGTTCCCCACGATGCTCCCCATCTTGAAAACATTTGACAATGTCGGCGTCGGGATTTTCGAAGGCGGTTATAACAAGGAAGCAAGCATCTTCATGCTCGATCCGAGCCAGCCTGCTCGCTCCCCGAAATTCGAGTTCCGCAACTATCTCGGTACCGAGGTCGATGATCGATTGTCTCTCCTGGGAAAGGTGCCGATCGAGTCCAAGACGAACCTCACGAGACTCGATGATGACATAACCAAGTGGATCGACAACCACCTTTCGACGTGGGAAGGATCGAACTTGGAAGTCCACCGAGGCGAGGAGCTCGGAAAAACAGCATTGAGCAAGTCGAGCGGCGAGGGGATGATCCGGATATATCACGTCACGCATCTGCAGCCTTTCTCGATCGACGAGAGCAAGGATCCCCGGTTCGTTGCCTTGGCGAAAGTGGAAAAAAAGATGTATTCCAAGGGATGTGTCGGTCTCGGATACAACATCGGCAACCGGATAAAGGCCTCTAATCTCGGAACACGGGTAGTCATCAAATCCGTGCTCTGCGTGTACAATTTCCCGGGCACGAACAGTGCAATTCCTTCCTTCCTGGCACTGTACAACAGCAAGCTCATCGACTATTTCCAGCGTAAGATTTTTGACCCGTTCACGGAAAAGCGGGCGTTCGTCATCAACACCCTCCCAAAATATCCCTATATCGACTTTCAGGATGACATGGTCACGATGCTCGTGAAGTTGCTCGAAGCAACCTACTCCCCCGAATTGCATTACGTGCTTGATTGCCTCATCTTCGAGATCGTGTTCCGTGCGGCGAGAAAGGGCAAGATGAATGCAGGAGGGGAAGTCATACGAACAGCCATTGAAGTGGAGTTGCAGCGGGTCGCGCGCGATGCCGACGGGAGGCCGACGCAAGAGGATATTCTCGGGAATAGTGCGGTGAAAGATCAGATTTCCCTCATCGAGCAATGGCCATGGGTGCGCGTGATCAACGGCATCGTTCCCGATTCGACGGTCATGGCAGAGAAACCAGATAGCACGGATGAGCCATCTGCCGCAGATAAAAGCTCGTGAGATATCATGTTGATATGCAAGTATTGCGGGAAAGAAATTCACAAGGCGGTACACGCGCTCTTCGTGAACACGGAATTGTCGAGCGAAATTATGCCTGAAATTATGTCTGAAATCAATTCCTCTGAAATTGTAGACAGGTGGTCAATGTGGCACGGGATCTCGGCGAAGCCTTGAAGGCACGCTTGAAACAAGATAAAGAAAACGACCAGATAAGCAATGAGAAAAAGCGGTCGGGCGATGAACAGCGACAGAAAGAGCAAACGAAGCAACAACAAGAACTTTTGCGACAAGCTCGTGATGGGAGAGAGATGCTTGAAAAAATATTGGAAAATATCCGCAAATGCGCTTCGGAATTTTCAGTGACCAATATCGAAAGATTACACGTAAATGCTAAAAAAATAGCTGTTGTGTTAGACTATGGAATACTGTCGAACGGTACAGACTCGTTTGAATTCACGGGCAAATATAATGGCATGGGCATACAATCAGATTTTAAAGGTGCAGAAGACTGCATTTACGACCTACATAGCCGCAAGAAATTGAGCAAGGCCACATATGTCCAGCAGGTTACCCTTCTCGTCAACTTGCTACCGGCCGTGCACGACTGGCTTTTCGAGGAGAAGAGGCATAACGATAGCATCGATAGCGACGCCGAAATATGGGCATTCAAGATATATTGATTCGCTCAAGTATTAAAACGAAAATGCTAGGACGTTACAGTTACCGGAGAGGTGCCACGAGAAGCGCCCCCGTTTTTCTTGCCATTCCTTTTTCGTTTCTGAGAATTTCGATAAAACAAACCGATAGCAAGAATCACAAATCCTCCGATTAATGCAAAGGTCAAAGAAGAATATAAATCAGTTTTAACCTGAAGTTTAAACTAGAACCTCAAGGTCTATACTGGACTGCTACAGAGATTATCACTGACAATGTTATGCACATCACGTAGATCCACCAACTAGAGCATCCATTGTAGATGCACCTGCAAGCATCATATCCCAATGCGGAAGCTTGGAAGCGCACATGTTTGTAAATCGATCGTGAGCGCGAGAGATATCCGCAATGTTTCCGGTGATACAATCTCCCTGTCCTTGTCGTGTATACGAGCTCCAGATCTTCTCTAGGCCGTGCATAAATACGTTGAACTGAGAAATATAAGTCACGAATCGAGCCCATGAGTTTTTCTTCATACTTGACATATGATTCCTTGTCGACGGTGATCTTGTCCACGGTGGTCGTTATGAAAGAACTCTCAAACTCCGGGTCGTCTTTAAACTCTTGATAGCGCCTTCTAGCCGCTGCGAAGCTTGATTCACAACTTGGGCTGAGCAGTTCTATCGTGCCGGGATGCCTCGCGGTGATTTTTTTCAACCACGCGATCATCTCGTCGATTTCTGTTAATCGCTTGAGAACTACGTCGTGAATGGTCTCTAGAGGTAATTCTTCTGCTCTGGCAGTCATTATTGTTTTTTCACAATTGCGATATAAAAAACAGTTCATACCAGTACCGGCACCGAGATCCCCGCGAAGTGCAATATCACGCGGATGATGCATCAACATGATGATAATCACGTTCTCGATCTTCTTAAGAGCGAGAAGAACGAAAATACCTGGAATTGATCGAATTCGTGCAAGATCAGCAGCGCCTCGTGTTGCGATCGACCGCGGATGATACCGTTGCCGTGCTGGTGAAGGAAGACAATTAATGCCGATAAATCACTTACAAAATCTTGATGGCCTTTCATTGGCGCAAACAGCCTCGCCAATCTGGTGCAGCTGTGCTCTTGAATCGTCCAGCTCCAGCACCTCAGCAAGGCACGCGGGGCAATACAGCGGCGAGAGGTCGCCGTCCACGTCGGCATCGCTCGCCAGCGCATCCAGCTTGATTATGGCCTCGCCGATGGCCTCGTGGCGCAAGGCGATCGGGCTCCCGCAAGCCACGCATCGATGGTTGAACAAGAAAGAAACGCCGTCGGCCTGCTCCATAGTATCACGCCCCCGCTCCGATATCCTCCTGGAACAGCAAGGGTCTATCGTGGCCGCTGGGGCGCATCAAGAGGTCAAACTTGGGGTCGTCGGCTGGTAGGAATCGCGGTGATGTCTGTGTCGATTGCTCGCTCATGTCTGTCACGAGAGATCCGAGCATTTAAACCACAATACTAGCGCGCCCTTGCCATCGATCCGCGTTGTTAAGATCACCAGCGTTAAAAGCGGGAATGACCAAATTGTAAAACAACTTGGTGAACAATAGGTAGAGCAACCATGAGTGAAGAAGAGGAAAAGGAAATCGAAGCAAAAACGACCGAGAACGTGGAGAGAATATACGATCTCGTCACGAAGAAGAAATGCAGCAGCTACGTTCAAATGGCCGCGCTGCAGAATCCACGGACACCGGCGCACGTGTTAGACTGGTTATATGACCACGCACAATGGCTTGACGCGAAGACCATGATCGCCAAGCATCCGAATGTCACCGAAGATCTCTTGAAAAAAATACTTGGAAATTCGATCCACTCGAGTGGCCCAGATGGCACGTTCCAATACCCGAGCTGGGCTGCCTTCACCGCATTATTGACGCTCATGAAACGTAAGGGTATGTTGGATATTTGAAAGATAGTAAGAAAACATCACGCGGTCGCTTCGACTATTATTTCTGCTTTTGCCCGGGGCTTCGGGAACAGCAAGCCAAGGCGGTTCGCCGCGTTGTACGCCGACGCCATGCTGATGCCCATGGTCGCCAGCACGTCGGTCGTGCTCTGGCCGTCCCGGGGATTCGCTCGCATCGCCAGCAAGACGCACACGCCCGCGCGCATCCGCCCCCGCAGCGACGCCAGCACGTTCCCGTGGTCGGCATCGACCGCCCGCGCCTCGGCGGCGAGCTTCTCGTCCTTGAGCATGGCGAAGAAGGGCTCGGTGCCTGGGTCGCGGCTCGCGACGCGGAGGCTCTTTGGAAAGTATTGCTGGTAGTGCAGGAGCCAGTGCCGCGCGGTCATGGGCATGGTACCGAGCAAGGATGCAGCCCGGAACGCGGCCTGGTTGACTGGCACGCCCGCCGCCTTCATCGCGTGGAACACGAGCACCTCGACGAATTGCTCCGGCGAGTGCCACCGCGAGCAGCGCGGGAGCGCGTCCCACGCGGCCCTCGTGATGGCCCGGGCGTAGGCAATGGCGTGGCCGGGCAAGCCAAGCTGGGCCACGAACCTCGTGAAGGTCGCCTCTATTCGCGCTTGCCGCGCCTCGAACATGTCCTCCACGATCACGCTGCCCCCTTGAGCTCCGATTCCTCCTTCGCCGCTGCAGCATCATCGTGCGTGTTCTTGCACGCCTTCTGGTGCTTGGCCAGCATCTTCTTCGACGTGAACGGCTTGTTGCAATGCGGGCAGTTCATGGTCTCGCGGACCTCCTCTTTCGGCACGTCGGGGATCTCGTCGTCGGTGGGCGCTCGTGGCGATGCGCTGCCCGCGTCCGTGATGGCAGCCGCGAGGTCAACGTCAGAATACTCGTCCAGGTCGAGGGTCGCCTGCGATGGTGCTTTCTTAACCGGGACCGGTGCCTTGGCTCTCGTGACCTTCACCGCCGGGACCGCCTCTACCGCGCTCCCGGTGCTGCCGTTCCCGGGCTTGAGCTCGTACGGCGACACTTCCTTGATCTTGTAGGCGATCTTCTCGTCGTCGGCGATGCCCGCTTCCGTGATGAAGAACGTCGCCGTGCCGGGGGCGAGATCGACCGAGTCGACGACCGTGATCGACCGCTCGAGCGTCTCGTTGTAACTCGCGCCCTTGGCTTTCAAGCGGTACCGGAAGTGGCAGCCGTGCGCCACGATGTTGCCGCCGACCGCGTCCTCGACCGCCATGGTACCGAGAAACTTGGTCACGACCTGATTCGTGAGCACGACCGCGATGTTCTTGGACTCGGCGATGCGGCTCAAATGGTGGATGATCTTGTTGAGCTTGGCCTGCCGCGGCGCGAGGCACCCGATGCCCACGTACTCGTTGCGGAGCAGCGCCATCAAGGAATCCACGATGATGAGCTTGATCGGGTACTTGGCCACGATGCGCTCGCATTGCTCGATCATCTGGAGCTGGTGGTCGGCCGAGTAGACCTTGGCCAGGTGTATCCTCGACAGCACCTTGCCGGGGTCGAGACCAAAGCGCCGCGCGATGCGAGCGACCTTGGCTTTGGAGAACGTGCCCTCCGTGTCGATATAGATCACGTCGCCTTCCAGCCCGCCCTCGTCTTTCGGGAGCTGGACGGTCACGCAGAGCGTGTTCACCGTGTTCGTCTTGCCCGACTTGAAGCCGCCGAACAGCTCGGTGATGCGGCCGGTCGTGATGCCGCCGTCCATGAGGTCGTCCACGTTCTCTGAACCCGTGGTGAACCATTCATAATTCTCCTGGATCTGGTCGACGGCCACGAACTCGCACATGCCGAGCTGTTCCCGGGCTGCGTAGATGACTTGCCGGGCCTTGTTGTCTGATATGCCTTGTATCTTGCTAACGTCGTCG
>JAUQYW010000338.1 GCA_030587525.1 Candidatus Sigynarchaeota archaeon
TGATCTCTTGTGGTACAACAAAGGCGGTCCCATGCGCTTCTGGCCGAGCATTTTGTTTCCGGCGGATCTCGCGGCGTTCTGAGCGCGCGCCAGGCTCGCAGAGGGGCTTGGCTATGCTTTGCGGGATCGTGGGTGCCGCTGCACCATGTATACACTCGTGGAAAAATGGTCCTCATGGATTTATATGATTAGGTCCTAATGGATTTATATGATTAGGACCTAAGGTTTGACTTCAAACCTTAGGACGACCAGCGACGTTTCTTCAAACTTTGAAGAAACGGTACCAGCGTCATTTGAAAATGTTACAATGGGGTCGAAAACGATGAATGACCTTACAACACACGTCTCAGGTGCAAATCCCGGCACTCCAAACGGCTCGGGTGCAAATCCCGTTCCACGTATAAAATACGCTAGCTTTATCCTGGTCTTGATATCCGCCATAATATTGCTGGTAGAAACGCTGATCTTGTTGTTCTCGGGCATATTTCAGCATGTTATCACGAATTTGGTCACTTCCATCCTGTCAACTGTCTACTTGTTTTATAGCGCGGCTGCCTTGTATCGCAAGGAAAGGTTGAAAGGTCTCCTCGCTGCGTTCATCTTCGCGGGCATTCTGGGTATCAACGCGTGGCAATACATGTTGGTGATAACCAGCGGCAGCGGCAGTGGCATTGGAACTGTCACGCTAGAGTACCTTGCAACGTTCTGCTACATCACGATCAGCGTTATGTGTGTAGGTATTTGCGGGGGATTCATGGCAATCGTGGAAATGAAACAATTAGAAACACCACAGGGATGGAACAGCTTAAGCAAGAGAGATAAAGGATTCATCATCACGCTCATCATTTGCACGCCCATCATGAGCGCGTTACTATTATCATCGGATCTTACAAAATATGTTGGTTCTTTACCCGCCTTCCAGGTCGCGCTCATTCTTAGCGCGGTAATGGCTTCCTTTGCCTTCGCGAAATCTAGCCCCGGGGGTGGCGGCGGCTGGGGCGGAGGCGGTGGCTTGAGCATTAGTTCCAGCGGTGTTGAAGCCATTGCCATCGTGATCGCAATTGCTATCGGCGCTCCGCTGGTGATCATCGGGATTGCTATTTCAGTGGCGCAGCAGGCCGGACAGATCATATCGAATATCCCGGGATTCGAGCCCGTTTTCTTCCTGGTCCTCCTGGCCACGCTATCGGTGGTCGTGATAGCACGATATCGGTCCCGGTTGAGGCATGTGTAATCAATGATCAAGGGTTAAAATCATTGTAATCAATGATCAAGGGTTCAAACTAACGGTGATCATTGAAGGATGATCAAGGATCATTCTTGGTAATTTGGCTAAATAATCTTTTTTTTATTCGTTCGACGCCGGCGTGGCAGCGGGCTGGTATTGCTTGAGTTCATCCTCGTATTTCGCGATCACCTTCTCGTTCTTCGTTTTTTTCGCGATCTTCAAGGCAGTCTTGATGATTTTCGCCATCGCCTTGGCATCGGCGCCTTCTTTCGATGCCGATTTTACCTCTTTTTCCAGCTGCTTCAGCCAGGAATGATAAAAATCGTCCAGTTTCTTGCTATACTGCTTGATCCAGCCCTCGTTTTTCGATTCGTTGGCAATCTTCAAGGCTTGCATGTAATCCTTCTCCGCTTCTGCCAGATCATCGTGCTTGACCTTCTCGTTCCCCTGGTTGTAGACATCATTGGCATATTTTCCCAGGGCGACCCCGAGCTTCTTCTCG
>JAUQYW010000405.1 GCA_030587525.1 Candidatus Sigynarchaeota archaeon
CAAGCAAAATATCGAGGATACTGATCCTTTTTTTCAAGACGACCGCAATATCTTGTTGACGTCGTTAGGTGACAAGACGTTTGGGTATTATTTCGGCGGCGAGGATGCCGGCATCGGCGCGAGTCCGGCGTACGATTTTGAAAAGATCCTGGACGAGCACGGGACCATCATCACGGATGATGCGAAAGTCATTGCTTACAGGAACCGTCCCGAAGGTCAGCTCGTGAATTACAAGGGCCGCCGGAATGGGTGGCAAATCCTCGACACGGGGCATCGATACACGTGGTTCATCGACGGGTATCTCAAGAAGAGGGTGCAAATCGAAGGCTGGTTCGACCAGTATGGTTGGCCGCACGAGCATAAGATCGAGGCCGTGAATGGCGAGTATGTCCGCGAGTTCCAGCAGAAGTTTGGCGACCGCATCTTCTTGACGGGACACATTGGCCGGTCTGGATTGTTCGAGGAAACGTGGTTCATGATGGGCATCGATTCCTTTGCGTATTTATGCGGTACCGATCCGGACTTCATCGCCAAGATCGTCGATTCCAATTTGCAGCAAGATTTGCAAGCTGTTGAAATGCTGAAGCCTATGCACTTATCATGCGTATTTCTGGCTGACGATATGGGGCAGAAAGGCCGACCACTCATGTCGCCTCGCACCTTCAAGAAGTTTTTCTACGAGCCGTACAAGGAACTGTTCAGCACGATCCACGATGCTGGCGCCAAGGTTATCATGCACTCGTGTGGAAACATCGTCGAATTACTTCCTATGCTCATCGATGCCGGCCTGGATGGTTGGCAATCATTGGAAGTCCCTGCCGAGATTGACCATGCCGCGGTGAAAAAGAAGTTCGGCGACCAGCTCATTCTCGTTGGCGGCATCGATTCGAGCAGGGAGATGACGTTTGGAACGCCGGAATCGGTTGAAAAGCATGTGAAAGCGCAGATCAAGAAGATGGGAGAAAATGGCGGGTACATAGCCGGGCCCGCTCACGATTACTTGAAGGTGCCGCTGAAAAATGCGATCGCCATGCGCGATGCCATCTTCAAGTGGGGAACATATCCCTTGAAATCGTGATGCGCGGGACATGCCTTCAAAAAGAGGGATGATAGTGGAGCCATGGCGATCCTTTTTCAAATATGATCCGATTCCCGCGTTGGTAAACATTGGCAATCTTGCGATCCAATATCGTGTTCGACACGATTTGCTTGGAGATAATGCAGCATCGCTGCAATCGCTTTGGTCCATGCCGGGCGCGCGGCGTATCCTCAAAAAACAGCTCGACAGCGGTGAATGGCCAGATCCGCGGAAGAATATACACGAAGGGAGTTCCACGAATTACGGCATGGTGGAAACTTACCGGAATCTTGGCGTTCTCGTGGAAATGTTCGGATTCACAAGAGATCATCCTGGGATCCAGAATGCCGTGGAGTACTTGTTCACGACACAACACCACGATGGTGATTTTCGCGGTATCTATGGCAACCAGTACTCACCGAACTACTCCGCAGGGATCCTCGAGCTGATCGTCAGGGCGGGATACAGCGCTGATGCACGCATCGATCGGGCGTTTCGATGGTTTCTAGATCACCAGCAGCGCGAGGGTGGCTGGACCTTGCCTATGCAGACGCACGGCGTGAAATCCATCGAGTCGGAAGCAGTGCTGGCCAGTGCCAACGTCTACCCGTTCCAACTAGACAAGCCATTTTCGCACATGGTCACTGGAATTGTTCTGCGAGCGTTTGCTGCCCACGAGGGTTACGCAGTTCATCCTGACGCCCAAAAAGCGGGAAGGATGATCACCTCGCGGTTTTTTCGCGATGATATATATTCGTCTCGGAAAGCCGCTTCGTACTGGACCAAGTACATGTTCCCGTTCTGGTGGACAGACTTAATTTCCGTGCTTGATGCGTTGTCGAAAATGAGCTTCTCGAAAGATCTCCCTAGCATCCATAAGGCGCTGGATTATTTTCGCAACGACCAGCAACCCGGGGGCTATTGGATTTACTCCATCTTGAAAAATAAATCCGCCCCGGATCTTGCCGGCTGGATTACGTGGGCGCTGTGCAAGGTTGTCAAGCGCTTTTTCCGGTAGATGGGGGCAGAGTGTTTTATTACACGCAGAAAATTCACGGACATGATTGCAATGGCTCCGAATTTTGAACGCTTATTGAAAGTCTTGAACCTTGAACAGCCGGATCGCGTGCCGCTCTACGAGCATCTCGTGGATTCGGCGATCATGGAAGATATCCTTGGCCGCCCGGCACCCGCGCTGCACGAGGGATCCAGGGATAGCAAGAAATCGTACATGCGCTACCTGGTTGATTTCTTCCAAGGCATGGGTTTCGATTACGTGCCGATCGAGGTGGGGATGAAGTTATTCCGCATAAACACGGAAATGAGCTACAGGAACGAGCCGCTTGGCCGGACGAGCCGCTCGTGGGTCGACAACTCGCGATCCACCATCGCGAATCTCGAAGAGTTCGAAGAATACCCCTGGCCCGAGCCGGAAGCCGCCGTGGATTACGAGTTGCTCGAAGTCGCTCGTGACGTTTTACCGGATAACATGAAGCTCGTCGCGGGAGTCGGAGGCGGCGTGCAAGAGCACGTCTTGTGGCTCGTTGGCCTGCGCCAGCTGAGCATCGAGCTGCACCGGGAACCAGCGTTTGTCAAGCGCTTGTTCGACAAGATCGGCAGCCTTATCTCGAGCATTGACAAGGTCATCGCGGCGATGGACCACGTCGGTGCCCTCAAGTCGGGCGATGACATGGGATACAAGACCGCGACGCTCCTTTCACCAAAAGTTCTCCGAGAGCACGCGTTCCCGTGGCAAAAGCGCATCGCGGACATCGCGCACATGAACGGGAAACCGTTCATCCTTCATTCATGCGGGAATTTGCACGAGATCATCGATGACTTGATCGACATTGTCGGCATCAATGCATGGCACAGCTTTCAAGACGTGATCTTGCCGGTGAGCGAAGCTAAAAAGAAATACGGTGGTCGCGTGGCGCTGCTCGGTGGTGTGGACGTCGACGTGCTAACGCGTGCATCGGTTTCAGAAACCATCGAATATACTTGGACCATCCTGAAGAATTGCATGCCAGGAGGAGGTTATGCGTTGGGAACGGGAAACTCGGTCACGAATTATATCCGCATTGAGAATTACAAGGCAATGATCGATACTGGCAAAAAATATGGAAAATATTCGTGAAAGTTTTGCAGAATTTTTCCGAAGGCAATGATCGAAATGTACCAGAGATATGGGAATTACGAGTAAATACAAAGGAGTATGGTCTGGATCAATCCTTATCTTCTTCAATATACAATATAGTTCTCAAGGCGAGGGCTTTCGGGTTGATTGCGCAAGGCCGG
>JAUQYW010000420.1 GCA_030587525.1 Candidatus Sigynarchaeota archaeon
GGATGCCCTCGTCGTACCACATGTTATAGCCCATGTTGTGAATTAACTTGAGCTCCGGGAACACAACCTCCTTATCTGCGTGGGCATAACTCACGAAGATATAGGCGCCTAATTCCTTGGGATCAATCTTGAACGGGAGAGGACTGCTTTCTGGCATAATTCACTTCTCAGTCGTGAATGTACATCTCAGAATCCATAATCCCACCGGCCTATTTATACGTGCGTGTGCTTAACCCGCCAAGAATCGCGGATGCAATTGATGGTGTTGCAATCGGGGTGCGCAATCAAAATGCCCTAATACCCATAAGACGTGACTTTCACCTTGATGCCGTGGCGTTTCGCGTAGTCGATCGCGGCGTCGCGCGTCTCGAATTGGATGTGGATGACGTATATGCGACCGCTTTCCAAGATCTTGCCAACGGGATCCTCGGTGACGGGCTGGTTCGGCGTGGGCTCTTCCATGATGATGCAGCTAGGATCTACGGGTATACGGATAAAAGCACATCGCTCTCGTGCGCTAACCAGGAGCCGCCGCGAGCTCGAAAGGCGGCTCCGGCAAGCCTTGGCATGCGAGGACTGGCGAGGGTAGTCGCCCAGGTAGAGGCGGAATCGGGACTATTCGCGACCGGCCTCGCCGGACCACGATGAATAGATCTGGTGCCTTGGTAACAGCAGCAACGACATGATTTTCGGGGATCACGCGTGGGCGGCCTCTGCGCCACCGCAATTCGCCGATGAGCGGGACTTTTGCCCCGACCGGCCGGTAGAATAATGACGGAGGGCGTTCGATCTTCGCGTGCAAGACCGGGGATGCTGGCTTCGATACCGGGATGCTTGCAGGGACAGGTGCCGGGATGCTTGCCGGGACGCGTGCTGGTGCATACACGTGCACCGCCGGGACCGAGGGCGCGGCGACCGGCGCTGGTGTTGGCTTCGAGATGGCGGCCTCCACGGGCGCGACATTCACAACGCCGCCCCGCAGCAACGTGGGCTGCTGGAAGTACGCCGCGACGTTCGTGCGGGAAAGGGTGCCTACCACCACGATGCCCAGCTTGGCCAGCACGCGCTTCACCGCGTTGTACAGCGACGAAGGCAAGACGCCCATCTTGGTCGCCAGCATCGTGAACGACGCCGACTCGATGCCGAGCACCTGCGCTGCCAAGTACCCGGCCACCGCGACCCGCGTGTCCTCCCTGAGGCCCATGAACACCTTGGCGACCTGCCGATAGACCGACTCCACGGCGGGCTGGTAGTCCCCATTGCCCGCGATCTCCCGCAGGACCGACAGCACGCGGGCGATGACGATGGTTGCCTTGGCCACCGAGGGCATCGCCGGGGCGACCTGCTTCCCGATTGCCCGGGCGTGCATGAGCGCTCGCGCGAAGCATCGGGTTTTCACGTCCAGCTGCTTGGCCAGCGCGGTCCGGTCGATCGCGATGCCGAGTTGCTTGCATGAGATGAACACGGAGATCCCGCCTAGCAAGTCGGGACCGGCGAGCGCGGCGCCCTTGGGAATGTTGCCGGCGAGCTTGTCGTGCAGGTGCATGGCGGTGTCGACCACGATCTCGGGCAATTGCATGCCGTCGACCAGCCCGCGAACGAAGTGATAGACGCGAGACCGCTTGGTATCGGTATAGGTCACGAGCCGCCGCTGGATCATGCCGAGCTTCGCGTTCGCTTGGTTCACGCGCTCGTGGCGCGCCCCGACCAGCGTGGTCGTGTTGCCGTGGAACACCGCGTGCGACGCGATGAAGCCATCCTTCCCGCGCTGGTCAGAAACGACGTATTGCTGCCCTGCATCGACGACGAGGCCGCAAGCCATGCACGTGCGGCCGTGGGCTGTCGACGCTATGGCGGCCCCGCCGCACTCTGGACACGAGAGTCGAGTCGTGGACATCGTATATCACGGAGATTTTCGATAACTGCGTCGTGGTACTCACCGGCATATAAGTGTGTCGACGTGCCCCGTCGAGGTCCAGCTCCGGCATTGTTAGCGTGGGAAAATTCAAGCGAAGGTTTTGCCTACAGACTTCGTGTCATCTTAAATTTCGGCCCGCGGGATGGCGAGATGGAGCCCGACGAAAATGCCCGTGGCGGCAAGGCCCGTGCCCGGGTTGAAGCGAAGCCCCGCTTTTTCCTTATATCCCAGCACCGCGCGGGCACCACATGGTGCTCGACAATACCCGTGCCCGCAAGGCATAGTTCGCCGGGTTCGATGAATGGCAATCGCGGTTCAACCAGATGCTCGCTGGGTGTGCTGCCGCAGGTTATAATCCCGCGCGGTTGAAAGCACTCGGCAAGATGTTCATGCGGGGCGTGATGATCCCGTACATGGACGCGGCCAAGGACCGCTTGCTCGCCGAGATCGCCAAGGATGTCCAGGCCTTGTGCGAAAAGGCGGCGAGGCTTGACACGCTCGTGAACAAGAACAACCAGTAGGCTATCAAGAATCATTCGTCGATAGATTTTTCTCGTCGATTGTTGAAAGTGGTATGCAGAAAGGAGAAAGTAGGACAAGAAATGTGACGCGTATATGGGAGAAAGAATCAACGATTCAGGGAAGATCTAATGAATGCGGAAAAACCTGTCGTGAAACCTCCGAAGAAATCGACCAGGATGGGGGCGTGTACGGTCTTCGTTGTTATAATGTCATCGGTCATGGGTGTTATAATGATTATGGTCATGGGTGTTATAATGTTGTGGCATGCGAAAGGGAATTTGATGCTCATTAATATCGGGTGCCTCTTTCTTTTCGGTGGGCTCGCTCTTATTATACTCTACCTCCTCGTTATTTATCGGGACAAAATATTCCATGCTCGAAATAGAGCCAACGGGGGGGAATTGCCAACCGATGGTTAACCACTCGAAAGGTGCATTTTTTCATGTTTTTTACTCGTGAACCGCGGTTCGATTTTTCTTGCTGGCAAACCAGATCATCTCGTACCCCGGCCGCAGGGTATCGGCGTGCTTGCCGAGCGGCTGCATCCCGGCCTTCGCCGACACCGCGCACATGGGCGCGTTCTGCTCGGTCGTCGCGTAGAACAAGGTCGTGATGCCGGGGTCGCGCATGATGGCCGCTGTGTTGTCCATGCAATATTGCACGGCGGCGGTGCCCAGCCCCTTGTTGCGAAGCGCCTCGTGGATGATGATGCCAAGCCCCGCCGAATTCGGCACGTCGTACGCGATGACCAGCGATAACCAGCCCGCGAGCGTGCCATCCTCCAGGAATAGTCCGAGGAACCGGGGCTTGAACATGGGCGGAAACACCTGCGCGAGCCAGCGCCGCGGGTTTTTCCCCCGGTACCGCACGTATGCCTTGATCGTGCCCGCCGCGTCCTCGGCCATGATGTCGGACAGGATGGCGTGCGCCACCTCGTCGGTCCCGTGATCCAGCTCCCGCAGCCAGACCGCTTGCCCGGCCCGTGAATGGCCACCCGGCACGAGCATCGCGTCGAGCCCGCCGGGTTGCGTTTGCAGCCCCGTCCGATTCACCGCTACGTGACTCTCGGCATGTATATTCAAAAACCTTTCTAGAAAACTCTATGGCACGCTACGGTCGGCAATGGAGAGGGGAGATCACGCCACGACCTCGTAGACGCGAGATTCCTTGATGACGGTGTGAAGTAGGAAGAATGAATGAGGAAAAAAACAAAAATGTTGTTAGGCCGATGCAGCCGTGCCGGTTTCCGCCGCGGCGGGCTGCGCGGTTTCCACTCGCGGCACGGGAAACACCTTCGTGCAGAGGATGCAGCAATGGTATGTTTTTGCACCATTCTCGAACGTCAAGTGGAATTTCGTGCCGGACCCGCACCGCGGGCAGAGGTCGCTTGGTTGTTCCATGCAAGATCACCTTGCCAACACCGCGCGACCCCGCTTAATAAGGACAAGCCTTCCAGGAGCCGCGAATGGAGCCTTCCGGGACTGCGAGGGAAAGCTTTATTACCGTTTTTGTTTAAATAGTAAGGTCGCGTGGCACGCGTCGGTGATTCATCATGAGCATCCAAGTCGAAAACAAGCCAAGTAACGAGGCCGTCATCCCGAGCGCCGTCGTCGCCACGGTCACGGCCACGAAAGCTAGCCGCGGAGCCTTTTACATCATGCTCACGGCCTTCATCGCGTACCAGTTCGAGATCACGAGCGGCGTGCCAGCAACCACGACGCAGGCCCTCGTGTCGTTCGCGACCATAGCCGGTCTCCTCCGGCCATTGCTAGGGTATTGGAACGACACGCTCCCGGTCGCCCAGCACCGTCGCAAGCCCTACATGATTGTTGGCAATATTCTTTATCTCGCGTCGGTCGTCTTGCTCCTCACCTTGCCGAACCCGGCCGCGCCGGCGGGCTTTTATGTCGTGCTCGCCGCGCTGATCATCTACGGCATCGGCGAGGCGATCATCGACGTCTCGACCGATGCCCTCATGCTCGATGTTGCCACGACCAAGGTCGAGAAGAACCGCATCCAGGCCATGTCCCGCACCGGCGCCATCGGCGGCATCATGATCGCCTACGGCCTCGGCTCGTTCCTCGTCGGTGCCGCGTGGCTGTGGTTCCTCGTCGCCATAGCAGCCATGATCGTCGTCGGCACCGCATTGACCTTCATGATCCAGGAGCCGAAGATCACCCGGGCGCAGGTGCAGGAGCAGATCGGCCGCGAGCAACCGACCATCCCGGCGTCGTACAAGGGGACGCTGTGGATAGCTGGCATCCTCATGCTGCTGTCCACGCTCGGCGAGGGCCTCGTCAACGTGCAGCTCGAGCCGTGGCTCATCGCGAGGTACGGCGGCCTTCCCGAGCAGTATTATCTCACCGAGCTGCTCGGCGCTGCCATCGCCCTCGGCATCGTGGGAGCCATCGCCGCGTCCCGCAAGGCAATGCAGACGAACCTCAGCAAGCTCATCATTCCCACGATCATCGTCGCGGCGGCATTCTATGCCGGCCTCCCGTGGCTCGCTCCCGACCTTCCGGCCTACCTCGCCTGGGTCACGGCCAAGGGCACCGCGGCCATGCTCTTCACGCTCGCCGCCGAGCGCATCCTCATGGACGTCGTGAAGGGCGCCCGCAAGGGTGCCACCTACCAGTATTTCGTGCTGTTCTTGTCTGGCGGCTCCCTCGCCGGCGGGTTCCTCGGCGCGATGCTGCGCCACGTCTTGGGCATGGAAGGCTTGCTCGTGCTGGTCGCGGTCATCTTGATGGCGGCGCTGGGCATGTATGTTGTATTGCTCGCGCCCCGGATCGCCTTCTCGAATCCAGATACCAGAACAGGGGATGTCTGATGCCTGGTCTCAGAATAACGATGCAGTGTTCCTTGTGCGGCAAGGTCACGAATTATCCACGTGGTTGCATGATATGCAAAAACCTCGTTTGTCAGCAGTGCTACAAGGCGAACGTTTGCTGCTGGAAATGTTACGATGCTGCACCTCCTCGAATCCGTGAACATTTCGAGCAAGAAGAAATGCATCGAAAGGTATCTATCGCTTTGTACCTTGCCATGCTTTTTGGATCCATGATCGTGGGCTTTGCTTTAGCTCCAGTTTGGGAAATGCTGGCAGGTGAAGGTGGTAGTGGTGGGATAGGTTTTCTCATCTTTCTAGCCGATATTGCTATCGTTCCTTGCTTGATGGGCGGTTCAATGAATCGGCATTTCAAGAAACTCCGTGCATGGATGGACGAGCAAGGCGTCTCGAAGAATGTAGAAGTCGATCTGGCCGATCTCGGCAAGAATCCCGTGAAATCGCCCGGTGTTATCAGATCCAGCTTGGGCATGTTCACGCGGAAGGGGAGCGAAAGGATCTACTGCGCGGTGTGCAGCAAATTGTTACTCCACGGCACGTGTCCCGCGTGCGGTGCCAAGCATTGCCCTAACTGCGGGGCTTTTCTCGATCACCCGGAGACAGGATCATGTCCCGCGTGCAAGCGAGATACCGGATTTCATGAAACCGTGAAACCAAGCAAAGAAAGTGACGGGGAAGGAATGAACCATGGCATATCGTAGCAACCACAGTTGTCCTGGCGAGATCTTCTGCATGGCGCTGCTCGGCTTGATTGCAGTGGTGTTTGTCTCGTCGCTCTCGGATGTTCCTGCCGGGATGCAGAACATGCTCGTCATGGTCTTGACATTTTCATTGATCGGGTTGATCGTTCCCATCCTTTATTGGATCTACAAGGCGGTGGGCGGGTCGCGTCCCGTTGGGTACAATCCATGGGCACCGAAGCGGTACAGTGGCGGGCCCGAGCCGATCCACGGCTCGATCGACCCGTGGCACTTGCAAGACGTGCCGGTCGAGGCCGCCCCGAGCGAGCCTGATAAACCTGCGCGCACGTGCCCAGGCTGCGGTCGCGCCATCCAGGATGCCGATGCGACTGCTTGCCCTTATTGCTCCCGATTCCTCACGTGAAATTTTCCATTTTTCAGATCGAATAAAGAAAAGAAGGATAGTGTATCTTGATAATGGAGATCTTTGTAGGCTAAATCGAAATAAAATATCACAACAATTACCAAAACATTTATTTAGATTTTCCGAGATTTAACTTCTGACTTGGAAATAAAGAGGAAACCAAAACTAGGAAAAACCGGGGTGCTATAAATCGTTGATTAGGACAGATCATAGGTTCACGTGGTGTAATCTGGGGTTTCTGGGAGTTTTTTTGGCTTCTCTAGCTCTTACAGTAATGGTGCTTGAAATAGCACCCAGCGCTATAACGGGAGTATGCGAGACCAAAATAAAAAATGAGCATATCGGTGCAGAAATGGGGGTCTCGGAGATACCACCTTACGTTTCGATAAAGCGTGTTTGGGGTTCATATCGCGATGAAATTGGGAATTCTATTTGGAGTGATGGCGTGTTTGTCTATTCATGCGGTGGGTGCGCAAATTGTTTTACCTCTTACGATATTGTTGTAATTAAATGGGATATAACCGGAAATGAAGTCTGGAACCAAACATTGGGTGGAGAGTATGATGATGTAGGGTGGGCTATTTGGGGTGATGGAATCGGAGGTATTTTCGTCTGCGGTGACAGTCATGGCGAAATAATATTGTTGAAATTAGCTGAAAACGGTACCGTGCTATGGAATAGTACTTGGGGAAAGGAATTTGAAAGTTACGGCTGTGCTGTGTGGGGGGACGGCACGAGCATATTCACTTGCGGTATCTGTGAAAATTATTTATCTGATATCGTTTTAATAAAATGGGATGAAGATGGCACGTTTTTATGGAATCGGACTTGGGGTGGCCCTTATTCGGATTCTGGTGCTGCATTGTGGGGAGACGGGACAAACATCTATGTATGCGGATTGTTTGATGAAGATTTGATATTAATAGCATGCGATCAGAATGGTACTCAGCTCTGGAACCGAACGTGGGGCGGTGCAGGTTATGACTATGGTGCATCGATCTGGGGTGATGGATCTTACATATACACGTGCGGATCAACCAATAGCCTCGGTCCTACAATAATAGATAAAGATATGCTGCTAGTAAAATGGGATACGACGGGAAATCAACTCTGGAACCGAACATGGGATGGAGGTAATCGTGCAACTGCAAAATCTATTTTCGGCTCTGTCTCCTCGATTTACGTTTGCGGGTCATTTATGGATATCCAGATGGATATAACCAGGATAGAATTGACAAAGTGGAATAGCAACGGGGACCTGATCTGGAATCGCACGAGCTATTATACACGTTACGATGACTATGGTGAAGGTTCTTCTGTATTTGTTGATAATTCCGGGACCATCTATACACTTGGAAACGTTAAATTAAGAAGTCGAGGTGATAATGACATCTTATTTATGAAATGGGAATCTAACCAAGCCCCTACTATCACTTCCCCTCCCGATATAAAGGTAAATGCCAGTATAACTGATAATTTAATAACCTGGGTCATAACCGATAACTCGATCGAGGATCCAAGTTATAAAATTCTTGTGAATGGGTCGCGGAGGTATCCAGAATGGTATATACCACCTTGGGCAAATAACACGCCGGTCATAGAATCTTTCGCCTCATATGTCCCGGGAAGTTATAATTTCACGATCGTAGCGACTGATGGAGCTGGTGGAACCGTGTCAGATTCTGTTATCGTCACGATCATGAATGATACACCCGTCATCACGCATCCTCCAGATATTACTTTTGTTGCAAATCAGACAGGAAACACGATCTCATGGACCATCACGGACGATATCATATGGACGCCATCCTATTATGTGAGTTATAATAATACAATATTCGAACACGGTGCTTGGAACTCAAGCATACCCGTCGTTATTAATGTTGATGGTTTTAATGGGGGAATCTACAACATCACGATCTCTGCCGGGGATGGATGGGGAGCTGGGGTTTTAGATTCCGTGATTCTCACGGTATTGAACGATGTTCCGGTGATTATATCTCCCCCAGATCTCATATTCGACGAAAATCAAAGTGGAGCCCTTTTTTCGTGGACAATTTCGGACGAAATCATGAATGTGACAGAGTACTACATCTACATGAAATGGACATACCATCCTAAACAGTGCGTGCGATATGGTCATTGGATTTCAGGGATACCAGTAAATTGCCCTGTTGTTCGATTTTATCCCGAAACGTACGAATATTCGATCGAGGTGAACGATGGCTTTGGTGGAACAGCATTTGACGCGGTTAATATCACTATTATAAATGTTCCTCCCGTGCTTAATAATCCCGCCGATATAACGTATATCTGTGGTACTCCAGGCAATATGATTTCATGGACCATAAATGATATTGAAATAGGAACATACATTATCTATTGTAATGGCACAGATATTAAATCTGATGATTGTAATCACGATCCACCAATTATCACGTGGTTAGTCGATGGGTTAGCAGTAGGTTCTTATAACTATACGATAAGAGTTGATGATCACCTCGGAGGAATCGGATATGACGAGGTTTTAGTTATTGTTCTCCCGAATATTCCCCCGGCTATCTCACAACCTCCCGACATCATTTTCAGTGTAGGTCAAGCAGGAAATACTATCTCGTGGAGTATCACGGATGCATCTACATATTCGTATCAATCATGCGAAGTATACATTGATGGCTTCTTATGGGGTGGCGGCACGTGGAGGACGGGCGACGTGATAGGTGTAGGTGTGAGTTGGCTTTCGATTGGTATTCATAACCTGACACTAATTGCAACTGATGGTCTCGGTGGTTCCTCCTCCGATACAGTTTTTGTCACGGTTCTCAACATTCCTCCGGTCATCAGCCAGCCTCCCGACCTGATATTCACAGCAGGCCAAGTCGGGAACATTATCTCGTGGATCATAACAGACGCAAGTACCAGGGCAAGCTCATACATCATCTACCAAAACAACTTAGAAATTGAACGTCGCTCGTGGATAACGAACATCCCTGTTAATTGGAGCCTTGATAATTTACCCGTGGGCCAGTACAACTTCACAATTGTTGCGACAGACGGGTTCGGCGGTACTGCGCGAGATACTGTCTTCGTAACTGTTCGCGCTAGAACAAATCCTAGTGCAATACCCAACGGAGACTTAGCTTTGACAATCGTGCTATTAGCTACCGCTGGTGCGGGAGCAGTTTTTATCACCTTTATAATTCGAAAAAAAGCATATTATTCTGGTGCTTGGACTATATTTTTGAATTTAGTAGCAAGGAGATTAAATCAATTCCGATTATTCATCAAGAAAAAAAAGAAAGGTTTGTTTTTTGGTTAAACACGTGGTTTGTCCATTTCCTTCAAGCCCCATGCTGACAGCGCCGCCACGAGCCCCATAGCCAGCCCCAGCCACGCCAGCAGCACGAAGCCAGCCTGGAGGGCCGATGCCACGTCGCCAATGGCAGGCGCCATGCCCGGTATCATGTCTTCGGGGAACATCGCATTCACCGGCGGTATCATCCAAAGGGGATATTTAAGGAAAAAGGAGTAAGATAGTATTTTTCGCTCACGGCGGGAGCATGAACTGGCACTTGCTGCATCGTTCCGCGTCGGCTGCGTTCCAGGTCCCACAATTCGAGCACCAAGCCATCCCGCACGCCGAACAGCGCTTGGCTTTTAAGGCAATTCCGCATAACGCGCACTTCACGGGCTTCTGTGGTTTCTCTTGTGCTGTTGGTTCCAAGTGTTTTTCCATGGTTTCCTTCGCTGTACTTCTCGACGTCAAGGATTTTTCCACGGTCCATCCCTTGATGCTTGGAATAGATTCAGCAGCAGAAGCGCGATCTTTTTGCGCCAAACGCTGCTTGAGATCCGGGAGCAGCTTGTTCCAGAATTGCCGCAGTGGTTCCAGAAATTTTTCGTTCTTTGCTGCCATGGGCGAATAGTTTTTGGATCCGATGACGGCGAGGATGATGCCACCAGTAAGAAGGAGAAAGCCCAAATGGAAGAAGAATAATAATCCCACCACTGCCAGAAATATGCCAAACAGTGCCATGCAACAGAAACAGCCCGCTTTCTGTCCTTCGCCGATGGCGCAAGGCACCCCATTTATTAAACCATAGCCCGACTCGTACATGCTTCGTAAATAGTTTTTTTCCTCGCGCGTCACCAACTGCTTGCAATCGGGGCAAATACCACTTGGACTGCAGTTATTACAATCGATCTTGCCGCACACGACGCATAGCCACGGCCTCGTGCCCAACGCAGTCATTCTGTTGCCGCAGATCGGGCAGGTATAGGTCGTATAGTGTATACTCATCCGGTTCACCCTAATACCATGAGGCAATCGATTATATTAACTCGTTCCCCCGCTTCCGTTCTCGCCATATTCCGCCGACGCAGAGCACGTTTCCGCCACCCGCACGACGATCTTGAAGCCCGGGAACCGCGCCTTGATCTTGCTGTGCAAGTACTTGGCGAGCAGCTCGGCCGTGATGGCGGGCAGCGGCAGCAGCAGCACGTCGGACGACGGTATCGAATAGGACTTCCCGTCGAACGCGATCGTCGTGTTCGTGCCCGCGCTCGCGATGACCATGCGCGGCGACACCGCGGGCAGCAACAACCTGTGGTCCAGGGCGTCTAGCTCCAGCTGGATCGCCTGCTTCGCATCCACGAAATCGAGCACCATGCCATCCTTGTTGATGCTGCCCGTGATCTTCACGCACGCGTGGTAATTGTGGCCATGCAGCCTTCCACATTTCGGGTGCCCGGCGAGGAAGTGCGCCGACGAGAACTTGCACGCCATGCCACTGAATAGGAAGGACGGCTTACGTCATCCCCCCCTTCTAGGAACCCGGCAGGCCAGTTTCCCGGCACCGGGCTCGAGCCCATGCTACCCACACGTGTCGCCACGCTCTACTCGACAGCCGTATCCGCGGCCGTCATCTTCGATTACAATTACGACTCATTTCCCCCAGAACCTTCCCGTCGTTCCCAATAATTATGAAGCATTGGATCGAACGGGCTATTGCTTCCCTTGACTTTGGTATATCCCTTAATGCTAACATGGATGGTGGCCACCCTGAAGAGCACGTGATCCTCTTGTTCCCCGAAGATCCAGTCTCTTCTGTTACTTTTCAGAAAATAGCGCTTCTTAATCCAATGCTTTCCCTTTGCGGGATGGCGTCGGACGCACCATCGCCAGATCATTTCCCACGTGCGGTGATCAACATAAGTAAAAGTACCCTTAGCATTGCAGAACCGGTAATAATTTCCCCAGCCTCGGAGAAGCGGATTCAATGTCAAGATGATGTCATTCACGGTTGCTTGCTTGTATGTGGTTAATACATCCTTTATTTTATCAAGGAGGCGATGCACAGCCTCTTTCGATGGAGTCACGATGCAAGGTGCATTATGATTCTTGCGCTGTCGCACGTTAAATCCAAGGAAGTTCAAGCCTTCGGATCTATGAATGATCCGCGTCTTTGCATCATTTAATGTCATGCCTCGTTCTGCTAGGAATCTTCGTGTTGCTGGTAAAACATGATTGCTGATAATTTCCCGACTCGGGGCAACTATAACGAAGTCGTCTGCATACCTAATGACACTTACACCTCGATTCTTACCCCTTCGCTTGGAAGGGAAGATATATTTTCCTTTAGCAGTTTCCATACCAAACAAGCGTTCCAGTCCATCCAATGCAATATTAGCAAGCAGCGGGCTAATAATGCCGCCTTGCGGCGTTCCCGCTACAGTTTCATGCCAGCTTCCGAATTCTATGATGCCGATTTTCAGCCACCGCCTAATGGCTTGTTTAAACACTTGAATCCTATCCAACAAGGCACGGTGGTTGATGTTATCAAAACACTTAGCTATATCTGCATCCAGAATCCATTGGCTACCATCACGCGTACTATTACGCATGATCGTAGTTCTTATTTGCATTATTGCATCCATTGTCCGCCGTCCCGGGCGGAACCCATACGAATTGGGTTCGAATTTCGATTCCCATTCGGGTTCCATTGCTATTTTCACGATCATTTGCATAACTCGGTCCTTAATCGTGGGAATTCCAAGGGGGCGTTTTCCACCACTACGTTTAAGGATATATACCCGCCTTACAGGTTAACAGCGATACTTATCCGGGTCTAATTGAGATGTTTCTTCGACTAGCTGCATACGTAAAGCGCCGGTCACATACGTTTTACCATCGATCCCGGCTGTATATCGCCCTTGGTTCAGCTGCGTGACTCGTCGCACTGCGACAAGGCATGCAGATCGTGATCGGACAAGGAGTTTCTGGAGGTTCTTCACCACCGCCCACTTCTTGTCATCATTATCCTCGATGCTCGCTGCCAATTGCCGCGCGTGGGCACCGCTCCGCCCGAGCAGCTCGGCGACCGACGCGAGCTTGCCGTGCCGCTCGAGCTCCCCGAACAGCGATGCCGCCTGGGCCATGACGCGGCTGCCGAGCTCGGCCAAGTCCCCGTTCGGATATTGGTCGGCGATATCCGAACGGGGATCCCGATATTTTTATTATTTTTATTGGTCCCTGATATTTTTATTATTGCTAGAAGTGAGATGAACTGCATTCAATAAAGGAGGTTTGTAAAACGTGCAAAGGGTTAAGATCGTAAATATAGTGCTCATTTCGATAACATGCATCGCTGCTATAAGGTGCTTTCTATCTATATGTATTCCAGGTGATAATAATGAAAAAACGATGCCAGTTACACCATTGATACTTCACCCCGCGACCGTGCCGGGCAGCAGTGACCCGACGGGTGACGAGTGGCCCATGTACCGAGGGCAGCTCAACAACACGGGAGTAACTCAAACATCCCCTCAAGCTGGGCCCGATCCTTGCTGGATTTTTTCAACAGGAAATGTAGTCGATACATCTGCAGCGGTAGTTGGAGGGCGCGTATACGTGGGCAGTGATGATTGCAACTTGTATTGCATAAATAGTACCACAGGTGCTTTTATTTGGTCTTACGGCACAAGCGACTGGATAAGATCTTCCCCCGCTGTGGCAGACGGGTGTGTATATCTAGGCTTTTATTATCACACACTAATTTGCTTGAACGCCACAACGGGCGCTGAAAAATGGGCCCTAGGTGTATTATCAGGAATATGGTCGTCGCCCGCCGTGGCAAACGGACGTGTGTACGTGGGGGCTTACTATTATTTATACTGCTACAACGCGACAACGGGGGCCTTCCTTTGGTACTACCCAACGGGTAGTTGGGTAGAGTCTTCTCCTGCTGTTGTGGATGGTCGTGTTTACGTGGGAAGCAATGATCACAAGATATATTGTTTGAATGCCACGACGGGTGCATTTTTCTGGTCATATACTACAAACGGTGAAGTGCATTCTTCACCCGCGGTCGCATCAGGCCGTGTGTACGTGGGGGCTTCCGATAGAAAAGTCTACTGCCTAAACGCTTCAACAGGGGCGTCATTGTGGAATTACACCTTGGTAGGAGGCACCACATCTTCCCCCGCCGTTTTTGACGGGCGAGTATATATCGGAGGCGACAAGTTTTATTGTTTGAATGCCACGACGGGCGCCCTTGTTTGGTCTTACGCCACGGGTTTTATAGATAAGTCCTCTCCCGCCGTGGCGAATGGGTTTGTATACGTGGGTAGCGGGGATTCCTACGTGTATTGCTTGAATGCCGCGACGGGCGCCCTTGTTTGGTCTTACAAAACTGGTCATTGGGTATTTGCATCGCCTGCAGTGGCTGGTGGACGCGTTTACGTTGGAAGCTTTGATAATAAAATGTATTGTTTGCCGATGATATCGGTGCCGACCGCACCACGAGGGATCATGGCGACAACGGGTGCTGAGATGGTGAATCTGACCTGGTCTCCGCCAGTTGCCAACGGTGGTTCCGCGATTACTGGTTATCGTATCTACCAGAGTATCGCCCTAGGCAACGAAACGCTTATCGCGACGATCGGGAACGTGACAACTTACGCGAGCACGGGCTTGACGAACGGCATAACATATTACTTCAAGGTTGCTGCTGTGAACGCCGCGGGGACGGGCAATAATTCAACAGAGACGAACGCTACGCCCGGCTTTCCAGATCCGCCTAGGAACTTCCAAGCATCGGGAGGAAATACACAAGCTGTGCTCACTTGGCAAAATCCTTTGAATAATGGCGGTTATCCCATTACAAACTACCGCATCTACCAAGGTATCGCCCTTGGCAACGAAACGCTTATCGCGACGATCGGGAACGTGACGACTTACACGAGCACGGGCTTGACGAACGGCATAATTTATTACTTCAAAGTCGCTGCAGTAAACAGCGTGGGAACTGGCGCGAATTCAACAGAGTTAGGTGCGACTCCAAAAACAGTGCCAACTGCACCCCAGTCACTCATAGCTATTGCCGATGCGGGACAAGTTTGGCTTTCTTGGGTTGTACCAGCAAGTAATGGGGGTTCATGGATCCAAAATTATCGCGTATACCGAGGAACCACAAGCGGCGGGGAGACATTAATCGCGACGATCGGGAACGTGACGACTTATACGAGCACGGGCTTGATAAACGGCATAATTTATTACTTCAAGGTCGCTGCTGTGAACGTCGCGGGAACAGGCGCGAGATCGACTGAAATATACGCAGCACCCGGAATTCCGGATGGTCCTCAGAATTTCCAAGCATCTGGGGGAGAAGGATTGATTGTGCTTTTTTGGCAAGCGCCAGTAAGTAACGGAGGCTTCCCTATCACCAATTACGCTATTTATCGCGGCACAGTACCAGGGGGTGAAACATTATACATAACCGTAGCTAACACGACTTCCTATACCGATACGAACGTAACAAATGGTCAGACCTATTATTATAAGATTAGCGCGATAAATGAAATTGGCAATGGTCCGATAATGGGGTCGATTAATGCCACGCCTGCTCTCTCTATTTCCACAATCACCCTCTGGATTTTATTAACAGTTTTATTGTCTGTTGTAAGCCTCGTCGTCGTAGTAAAGTCTATTTCCATCGGTGTAAAAAAGAAAAAAGCAAAGAAAAGGATTGAAACCGAGCGTCTACAGCGAATCGAGACGGAAAATAAAAGAAGGATAGAGACAGAGCACCAAGTTGAAATGAATCGGCAGCAACAAATCAGAGTTCTAAACACAGAAATTGAACAACAACTTGAAAAAATAGATATATTTATGAAAACGGGAAAATTCGAAAATGCAAAAGCAAGCGTGGACTCTCTTACAAGGCGCATACACAATACTCATGACGTGCGCGCCGATCTCCAAGCTCACTTGATGGAAGTTGGCGATCGGGCGCGCAATGCGGTGGAGATCGAAGCATGCTTGTCTTTCCGTTCAAATAATCCGGAGGAAATTATTCCTAACATTAAGAAAATCCATAATGCCGCGATTGCCTCGGTAAACGACCCGGAAGGCTTAAAAGAAGCTGAGCGATTATTACGAGTGGAAATAGACCAATACTGCCATCTTATCAACTTGCTATCAAGCCTCCACCTAGACAAGGAGCTCGTCGTTATCTCCACACGCAAGATGAGCGATGTTGAAGCAATCCTTTACAACGTTCGGGATT